>JBDOMT010000368.1:0-5117 GCA_039831705.1 Pirellulales bacterium
GCTCTACGGCGGCTGGGGGGTCTTAAACGGTATCGTGACGCTGGGCGATCTCGTGATGCTCTCCGCCTTTCTGCTAATGCTACTGAGTCCCTTGGAAGCTCTCGCTCAAAGCGTTTCGCAGCTACAGAAGAGCCTAGCTGGACTGGAGCGTATCCTCGATCTCCTGGACGAGCCTCCAGAATTGGGAGCTGAGAAAGGAACGGTACGCGTGCGGCGACAGGAGTGTGAAGGGCGAGTGACCTTCGACGGTGTTTACTTCCGCTATCCAGGTTCGGAGAAGTTTGCCCTGCATGACTTTTCACTAGATGTCGCTGCAGGAGAAACTGTCGCGTTTGTCGGGCCAAGTGGTGCTGGGAAAACCACCGTGTGCAATCTTCTGGCGAGGTTTTACGATCCGACCGACGGCCGGTTGCTCCTGGACGGGCGCGACCTCCGCGAACTCGACGTTACGTCCTATCGTCGGCTTGTTGGCATTGTGGAACAAGATGTGTTCTTGTTTGACGGAAGTGTGGCTGCCAACATCGCGTACGGCAATCGGAGTACTAGCCTTAGCGAAATTCGTGCCGCGGCGACCATCGCCAATGCCGACGCGTTCGTCCTTGATTTGCCTCAGGGCTACGACACGATCATAGGCGAACGTGGAGTAAGACTCAGTGGAGGGCAGCGGCAACGCCTCGCTATGGCGCGAGCGATATTAGCCGATCCCTGGATTCTGATTCTCGACGAAGCGACCAGCAATCTAGACACCGAAAGCGAAAGGAGTCTGCAATGCGGTCTGGCGACGTGGATGGGAAATCGTACCTGTTTCGTGATCGCCCATCGACTCAGCACCATCGAGAATGCAGACCGAATTGCTGTGTTGAATGCCGGTAGGATCGTCGAATTGGGGACACATGAAGCACTGATGGCGACTGAGGGGGAATATCGCGAGATGGTGCTCTTGCAAACAAGCGCCCCGATCAGCGGCACAGCTTGAGTTTCCCTCGTAGCGTATGGTGGAAAACGACAGAACTTGATAAGTGGTGAATTGGCCCAGCGACTTTCGTGGTGAACAAAATGCCATTGGGCCAAGGCCGACACTGGCGCAAATCCCACACGAACGCTGGGTGTACGGCGGCCACGCTAGCTCACGCCCAAATGAGGTCGAGATCTTGCGGCTGTTAACCGTTCCCAGCAAAATTCGAAGAGCGTTCCCATCGATTGGACGACCGAAAGGGACTCGAAATCGGCAACTGTCATCGTCTCAACGACTTAGGGATTTCGCCTTTGCGCGCATTGTTACGAAGAGGGTTGTTCACGGGGAGCTTTCGGACTCTATGCGAACATCGGGACCGTCACCCTCAGTGGTGGCGGTCCCGTTTCGCGTTGACGGTAGGGGACTGACGCCATGCAATCCGAGTTACGTCGTCCCGACATCCGATCCAAGAGCAGAAAAGCCAAGGCCCCTCTTAGAAAGAAAGCTCTTTGTCGTAATCTTTTTTATCGACGTCTCTTGGCTTGTCCTTTGGGGGATACTTCCAAGCCGCCAGCGCCTCGGCCACTTCATCGAGCCCGTGTGGTCAAAATATTGAACTGACAATTCTTCACCGCGATTTCCTAGCCAAAACGTTCGTTCGCTCCACAAGATCTCGGCTCACGTGGACGGCCTAGCTGTCTAAGTCTCGTCTCGACGGGCAGAAATCGCCGAACCGCGCAGCACCCTACTGTGGCGAAATCTCGTTGGTCGTTGACGAGAGAACGGACGTCAACTCAAGCAGCTCGTTGATAAGACCGAAGTAGCCCACCGAGGCGTTCGGTCGTTTTGAGTTCCGCATGGACGTCAGGCGGATGGTCCATGGGTACGATCAAGTTGTTGCCCAATCCCTGATGACAACGCTCGGCGTGGTAGTGCTCAAGGTATTGATTGACGGCTTTACGCGTCGCCGTTTCACCGAAAAGAATCAGCCTGTGCAAACACTCGGTCTTCAATGATCCGAAAAATCGCTCCAGGTGTGCGTTCAAGTTTGGCGCGCGAGGCGGTAGACGCACGGACTTCACACCCTCGTTGCTGAGAAACGATCGAAACGACTCGCAGAACTTCGCGTCCTGGTCCACGATCAGGTGTTGTTTGTCGTTTAGAAATCCATCTTCACAGTTGGTCAGTTCGCGGGCAGCCTGCGTCATCCAATCTTCGTTCGGACTGGTCGTGCAACCAGCGAAGTGCACGCGACGAGTCTTCAGCTCCATCACGAAGAGCAGGTAGAACGTCGTCAATCCACTCTTCGTCCAGACTTCCACGGTCGTGAAGTCAATCGCGGCCATCACGTCCCAGTGTGCTTTCAGAAACGTGGCCCACGATCCGGTTCGTTTGCGAGTCGGAGCCGGTTCGATGCCATGGGCTTTGAGGATGTTGCCGACCGTCGAGTCGCTGATCCGGTAGCCGACTTTTGCGAGTTCACCTTGAATCCGGTCGAAGCCCCACGTTGGATTCTCCTTCGCAAACTTCACCGTCAAGTCCACGATCACTTGCCGAATTCTTGGCCGACCGACCTGCTTCTCTTTGCGGTCAGAGTAATCCCACTTGTTGGCGACCAGTTGCCGATGCCAACGCAGAATCGTATCTGGCGTGAACAGCGTGCCAAATTCCTCCAGCAACTTGCGACCCAGGATCTTGCCCTTCGCGCCAAGGCGTCTTCGTTGATCGTCGTTGAGTAGGATCCGTTTCTTTCCCAGTTTCTCCTTGAGTACTTGGTTCTCGGTTCGGAGATAGTCGAGGACTTCCTGTTGTTGTCGAGTTGCCCAACCCGCGAAAACAAAGAACATCAAGTGCCACGGCTGCAGAATGAGACTCATGGTTGGCCGAATTGTACAAGGAGTTTGATGGACTCCTCACGATGTCACCGGAGTACGACTGGGGACATGGCTGTGTCCCAAGCTTTGCGCGGACGATGTACAGTCGGGACAGTCTGTGCGGGTCGCACGGAGATTGAGGAGCGGAGGCGTCCGCCGACTAATCGACAAGATCTCGTTTCCAAATCCGCTTGGAGTCTGACATTACGGGTCGGCTGAGTTTTTTGACCACACGCCATTGAAGTCGCCCGAACGCAGCGACCAGCTATCTCGGTCCTTGCGGCGAAAGAAAAAGTGCTCATGCGGGTTGTCCGAACTTTACTCGGAAGATGGCTTTAAGAAGGTTGACCATCCACAGCAAGACACCTCGTCAGAATCGAGCAGCGATTGATAATTTCGGGCAGGACTTCGGTGAGTTAAAAACAGAGCGAAAATGGCGAATGTGGTAAGATAACTGTGCCGAGTACTTGTGACTGACGAATCAGCATGGCGAAAACAAATGTTTAATAAGAAAACAAAGTCAAGAACGAGGTTGGAGTTCACTTGCCCGCTCTTGTTGTTGATTGCAATGCCCGTTGCATGTTCCGGATTCAATTCGCCCCAGGCATCTGGCGAGACGTTAACGATGTGGCGTTTGAATCTTCCCGACCGACCGGTTTCGCGCCGCATCAGTCAACGAAGTGAATTCAAGGGCAAGCGTACCTTTGGTCAGTTAACCGGTCCAGGGTGCATTCGTCGCGTTTGGGTCACCGGGAATTTCATCAGTCGAAAGGATATTATTCGAGTTTACTTCGACGGAGAAACGATCCCGTCCGTCGAGGCCCCGTTGCCCGATTTTTTCGGCCTCATGCACAATTTGACCCAACCGGGTAAGAACTATCAGATCAATACCCCTTTTCTCGCTTTAAAGCCGAAACTCGGGATGACCTGTTCCATTCCGATGCCCTTCGCCAAGAATGCACGATTTGAGATTGAATCGCCCGAGGGCTGTATTGTTTATTTGATGGTCGACTGGCACGAGTACCCCGGCCAGCAATTGACCGAGAAGATGCGATTTCGGGCACGTTGGAGGCGTGAGTCTCCTGTAAAGGATTTTGCGGATGACTATATCATCGCTGATGCAGATGGGCCGGGCAGGTTAATTGGGTTTGTATACGCTGTTGATATGCTGGAAAGTCGGCACAAGATGCGATGGAGTCATGGTGGCGCGGACAATATCTATATCGATGGCATGGGCGACCAACCGTCGTTCCTGCGCGGCATCGGCGGCGAAGACGTATTCGGAGCGTCTCATGGAGGAGCCGATTACGTGGCGCAATCGTCCCTGTATTCGGACATGCCATTCTACATTCAAAAAGATGCGAATGGGGATCGCCAGAAACTGGTGGGCTATCGCTTTTTTGCCAATGATGAGATTCACTTTTACGAATCTTTGCATCTTCGGCTTGGCGCGCGAGCGCATGATGTTTCCTCGACCGTGTACTGGTATTCCGAGAAGCCTGTGAGACCGTATTTCAAAATGCCGCCGGTCAAACAGCGTTTGCCGCAAACCAAAATCCTGAGAGGCGAGTATGACATTCCTTTGCCTGATTGCGGCTCGTGGTGGCTGGCGGGGCCGTTTGGGAAAGTGGAGCCTTTGCCAAAAAACGATGGCAGGTTTGACCCCGAACAGCCGTTCATCGACCGTGCTTGGAACAAACGCAGTTCCATCCGAGGGTTCGTTGAGTTTAATCATGTCTTACGTCCCAACGTGTCCAACGCCAATTCTCCCACGATGGATGGATGGGCGGTTGCCTATTGCCAACTGCAAGCTCCGAAGGAAATGATCGCCGATGTCCGACTGGCTTGGGATGATCACTTGATCCTCAAAATCAACGACGATCCGCCGATTGACCTCGGCTCTCAGCCCTACATCCGCGCCAAAAGCGTGAAAGTCAAGCTTCGTAAAGGCACGAACGAAATCCAGGTCTGGTTGACCAATCGAGTTGGTGTTACTCGCGGTGCATGGAATTTTGCGTTTCGTGCGACGACACCAGAGGGCATCATCGTTCACCCGAAAGCCGAGTAACCTGAAGACGCGTGCCCGAGTTCACCCGTATTGCCTGTGGAGAAGCTCCAAAAAGGAAACAGGAAGAGGACGGTTACGCTCGTTTTACCCGTGGGCAGAAGGCCGTCGACAAGGCGGCGGCAACACCGGAGAACCAGGCGAAGATCGCCGAGATTCGCAAGACGGATCGCCTGATCGATCATCCGGTCCGCTTCTACACCTATGCCGACCGCCTCGAGGG
>JBDOMT010000089.1:0-5107 GCA_039831705.1 Pirellulales bacterium
CTTTGTTTTCAAAGGGTTGGCGCAAATCTCATGCCAAAGTCAGGCAACTCATCTGGGAAATGCGGGTTTACACATTGAGGATCACAGGCCGAAACATAACGCAGCCACGGAAGGACTTGAGACGCCGCAGCAGAAACGGGTGAAATATGCGGGCTAGTTCAATGCATCAAGATGTCTTACGAAATGTTCTCGCAACACTTCGCGGTAGGTATCCTGATGCTCCCGTACAAGCTGGAGCAAGTGGGAGCCCAGTGTCTCGTGCGTCAGCACGGAACCGAAAGTGCAATGGAGTATTTGCCGTCCAGGAGCCGTAAATCCTTTGCCGACAGGCACATCCTGCCAACGTTGAAGATAGACTTTCTCGAGTTCAACAATATCTGATAGATCGTCCGTAGAGGGCTCCTGCTCCAGCACGGCGGATACATGGTAGGTTGCCTTGTCCTCTTCAAACCGTGTACGTGAAAAATCGATAATTTCTCGAAAGAACTCGGGATCATGACGAGCCACAACTCGGAGCGCTTCCAAATAACTGGTTCCCGCCGTCTTCACATGAAACAATCCCTCCGTAACTCGGGCGAACAGCGGATAGATCGAAATTTTATCCGAACCCGAGTGAAGCGATAGCTTGTAGGGACCAAGTTCCCGCGAGATCGCAACATGCTCTTTGAGCGACTCCTCCAGCAGTTGCAAGTCGCCCTTGTAGTCGACCCCTTTTTCGAAATCACCAAGAAATCTTGGGGCCAGACTGATCAAGGGCACACCCGCAGAGCGCAGTTGGTCCACAATGATATAGTGTTCCGCAGGCGTGGTCGGCTGTAACGTTTCGTCGATACTCAGTTCCAATTCACACGGACGCTGTTCGTGCTTTGCGGCCTGCAAGACGTATTTACCAAGCTCAATCGCATGCTGAATCGCGGCGCCATATTTCACCGTAGCCCGCTGGACGGTTTTTGGCGTAAAACCAATCGTGCCATGGCCAAGATCGATGGAACGGTCCAAGTAGCTGTCGATCCACCCCGTTTGATCGCGCACGTCGGAAAACTTTTTCCCCAGCATCTCCAGGTCATAATGATCAGCTTGCTGATCCACAAAATCGGACGGATCGAGAGTGAAAAAAGTATAACCGGCTGCCAACATACGCTGTGCATCAGCAAACGTCTTGAGGTGGTCTGCGTCGGCTCCCCAAGGATCTGCAAATTGACTTTCTTGCAACACCTTGGTGGCAGCTACCATAACTTCTTGCGGAGTCCGCTGGGTACGAGTCATCTCGCGTATCGATTGCTGTGCAAATATCCCTCGTATCGATCCACCCGAATCAAGCAGGGCCTCCAGATGTCCTGGAGTGGCCAAGCCAAGCCGATCGCCAAATCCAAAAGAGGGATCCGTACCAAGTAATGTTGGAAAAGGTTTGTCAGTCATGGTGGTGTGCTTCAGCCGTTGCAAAAAACATTCTCATTCTTATTGTTAGAGTGTGCTTTCATTGATTCGAGGAAGTGGGCATGCCCAAGTCTAACCAGCCTGCAGTCTGCACCAGCAGAGCCAATAAGTTATAGAGTCCATGACCGACCATGGCGATAACCAGCCAGGGCACTCCCAAGGCCAATTGCGGGCGATGCTGGTTTCGAATTGCGTTATCCCAGATTCGCACCAACCCCAATCCGGCCACCAGTGAACAAGAGACATGGAGAGCAACGCATACGGTCCAACGAAAGGCAACAAACTGCGTGGTATGCACAGGATAATAGACATGGGTGTAAAGAATATTCTCAATGGCCGCAAATGCCAATCCACCACAGGCGGCACAGAGTAAAATTTGGCTTTGAGAGCGAAACAAGAAAGGTCGTTTTTCGACAACCCACAAGGCGGCTGCAACTTTAGCTATTTCTTCAGCCACTGGGCCGAAGACGATCATCATCAGGTAAGCCCAAGAGCTGGCTCCAGCACTGGCAATTGCCCCCAGAATGCCCCATGGACCAGCCGCCAATGCAATCATTAGCACGGCCGCATAACTTTTTGCCCAGGTTGTTTCGCTGACATTCCCGAGAAGCCAGCGCTGATACGTCAGTTGTTCGTCATCCGGTTGGCCAGCCAACTGAGATGACAGGGCCGGCTCACTCCAGACCGTATGCTCAACAGCATCTTCTTCGGTCACACGTTTACGCTCATGTGCCAACAGGCGGGCAGCTTTTTCTTCTGTAGGATCGCCGGCAAATTCCTCTGCCAAGTACTGCGGTTCGTTTTCAATGCCACCTTGATGGTTGTAGGTGCTCATCAAATTGCTCTAAGCATTGGGGAAATGGCACTGATATGCGGTGGCGCTGGCGATGATGGCGACCATTGCGGCTCCCTTCTTACTACCCGTGCTGCCCCCCACATCGGCCGATTCAACACGCAAATTGCAGATGGCATTGTAGCCAAGAGCTCGTGCCTGTTCGACCACACGCTGCGTGGATTCGCGCCGAGCGCGACTCAACAGTGACTGAAAGCTGCGTACTTCCCCGCCGAACAAGCGCCGGAGACCTGCCAGAAATGTTTTGAAATAGTCCGATGCAACCACGGTTTCCGCCACGATTAACCGAGGAGGCAAATTGCCATCCACATAAGCCGGATAATTCTTGAGCTGCGATACCAAAAACAATCCGTTGTTCTTTTCACGCCGTTCCAGTCGGGCTAAATGGAGTTTTTCTGCACGGGAACCTGCGAGCCAACCCAGACCGATCAAAAACAAAATAATCGTCAACTGAAAGAGCGGTCCACTCATCAATTAGAATCCCTCATGTAAGTTGTTCCGATTTTGGTGGATGAAGCCGACCTGGTTTCGCCTTCTAGTAAAACGATACACATCATGCGACCGGATGAGCGATCACCGCAGTTCCATAGGCGTAGAGTTCGGCTGCCCCGGAAGTAACCGCACTGGTGGTGAAACGGACGTTGACCACCGCATTCGCGCCCAACTGCTCCGCTTGCGCCAACATTCGCTCTAAAGCCTGTCGTCGCGATTCGGTGAGCAGCTCGGTATAACCTGAAAGCTCTCCTCCCACGAGATTTTTTAATCCTGCGGCAATGTCTCGTCCGGCATGTTTAGCCCGCACCGTATTGCCTTGAACCAGCCCTTTCATTTCAGAGATCTGGTATCCGGCAATCGTCTCCGTATTCGTGACAATCATGTCCATGTCCTCGAGGCCAAGTTATCTATGGGCCTATTGTGAGGCCTTAGTAAAGTAATTACAAGGAAGCGACCTCTCACTCGAGGCCAATGAAGGGAGCCGGAACTAAGAAAGCATGCTGTTCGTACAGACTCCAAACACCGTACGAACTGACGAGACGAGTCAGATAGACAAAGCCTGCATAGGCCAATGCGACTGACAGCATACTCAATCGACCTGCCCAACGAAAAAACCAGTGCCGGGGATCATCTTACCGGGTCGCCCGAGCAAGGGCCCAACCACTCAAAAACTGCAAGCCAAGGATGGTCGCTAGAATGGCCAACACACGACCAGAGAAAAGAGCCCGAAACACTATTGCCAGGCTTAACTCAGCAGAGAGCCAAACTTGCGCAAACAGCCAACCAACCAGGCCATTTGCCCGACCAGACGGGTGCGTTCAGCTTGGATTCGCTCGGGTTTCACCGCAAATCTGGCTGGCGAGTCCATCGAGGTCTCGAAGGGCAGGGGAGTCCCAATCCATTTGAGGATAAGTTGTGCAGACCATGGGACCAAAACCTCCGCGCGGAGATTCACCAGCAGAGCTAATAAAACTCAGTTGGGCAACTTGAGTAAAACATCTGCCCTAACACTGTTCGGACTCTAAGAACGGATCTTGGAATTTTTTCAATTATAGCTGTTAACGCAATTGCTTGGGTTAAGCCCTTTACGAAGAATCTACTCATCGAAATCGAAATTACTGTTGAAATCGAATTATGCGTTTCCATAAAGAGCGAAATCCTCTCTGATTGGAAGTACTCGACCAGGACTCACTTAACGTGGACCGGATGCCCGTCCTGGCTAGCTATCAGACGGTCCCACACGCTGCAGCATCCTCCCCACGGGCCGTTGGTGTTCACACTGTCACCAATCCAGTGCACGCTTCCATCGCACATGACCACATGCACACCGCCTGGCGGATGCTGACTCCGAGGTGCCGCCTGTTGATTGGCTCCCCCTTCCCAACAGGTCATCCGCTCCCAGCGTAGGCGCTCAATGCCTAGTTCCTGGATCACCTTAGGGCAACCCGCGATATCGTCCGACTGGTCGTTACTTGGATTAGGACCATTGCAGTCCCCTCCCCAGCCATGCCAAGTGAGATTGCTGGCGCCTGAGCAACCCATTGCCCACACTCCGCGACGGTCGATATCGGTTAATCCGATTCGAATTTCAGCGGCCAGAATCGTATTACTCGTTCCATCAATAATCTGCGACATCTTGGTTTGTACGTTCTTGCGCAATACGCCGATTCGTTGTGGATCTTCGGCTGTCTCACGGGCATTGATATTGTCACCATTACAAGCGTAATTACCACGCCCCCAATTGTCACCTTCTCTTACACGCAAGCCTGTGAAGGGTTGTTCTGCGCCGGTATCGCTTGGGCATAGCAAAGTGGAAATTAAAGTTCCACGAGGAATTCGGTTGTTCTCGTGTGAGATGACTTGCTCGAAATCGAAAGTATCGTAGAGAGCCTGTTGTTCTAAGAATGGCAGGATGGTGATGATCCAATTGGCGCGATAGTTGATATCGGTTGTCGCTCGGCTAGGTCTATCGAACTGCATGCCAGCTGGAAATGCACTCATCGAATCGTGGAAATTGTGCAGGGCGATGCCAATTTGCTTCAGGTTGTTTTGGCATTGCGATCGACGTGCGGATTCGCGAGCCGCCTGAATAGCCGGCAACAGTAAAGCAACCAGGATGCCAATGATTGCAATGACAACCAACAGCTCAACCAGCGTAAAACCGTGTAGGGGCCGGGAGAAGCAATGGTTACGCTTTTCCCTAGTAGATTTTTTCCTTTGGCCCCTTACACGGAGACTCACATTATGTCGCAACCTGTTTCTCATTTCAAATCCTTTATCGGAGTCGACCTGCATAAGTGCACAGTCACTCTGACCTCCGTC
>JBDOMT010000260.1:0-5102 GCA_039831705.1 Pirellulales bacterium
CGGAATAAGTGAGCACTATTTGCATGCACACCTCCTATTGTAGCAATTGTACCGATTATTCCCTCAACCTTGGCTCGAGCTGAGTCGATGTAGTGATTAGCAGTTTATTACCCGCACAGACAATGGGAACGTGCTGAGTCAGGCAATTTGCCGAGGGGGGGAATTCTAATGATCCGTCGGATCTTTTTTGTGACGTGCTGCAGCGCAGCGATTGTTGGCAGTATGTTTACGGCCGTGCAAGTTCAAGCCCAGCAGGCCTATGGCCGTTCGTGGGGCTCCACTTACACAACTCAAGACTGGGAACGGTTTTACCACTACCCGTACGTCTATTATCCACACAACTACTGGGGAAACGAATATTACCGCACCGCTGACAGTCTCTACCACCGCTATCCGCCCGAAATGCGGATTCCGGTCTATAACCGTCGCTGGCACAACTATTACCCAAACCGACGGCGATTTCATAGCGGCCATCATTTTGTCCTCGATGTGTTTTAATATTTTGGCATTCTGCTAATCTTCGGATAAACTACGTCGGGCACCCCATGGGTGTCCGACGTAGTTTAATTCCAGTCCGTAAATCACCAGCTCTGCTGGTGATTATTCATTAGGCTATGCCGTTCCGTAATTTCCGCGAAGCGGTTTAATAACCTGGCCTGGGGTTAGTGTGGTTACTACGGCAACGTCGAAGCAATCACGCTTACCCTAGGTCTTGATGGTCCATGAATGTTTACCCTGAAAGGGTTAGACAAGGGATTACGTTGTGCAACCAATGACCGCGCAAACATCCACCTGGCAGCGATGGACGACCCTATGGGTGGTTACCATTTTTCTCTGGCTGGCGCCCGAACTAACCCGCTCTAAGGTCCACGGCCTTGGAATGGAGGTCGAAACCGTGTTTTCGGTAGAACCGCCTGCGACCATGCTCACCTATTTCCAGGAGCAGGCCAAAGAGTTGGCGGCCCGGCAAACGGCTCCTGAAAATCTTGAGGCTTGGCAGCAAAGACGCATAGAGCTGCGCAGACAACTCTGGCAATCGCTGGGCCACTTTCCGCTTGAGAATCGGTCACCGCCAAAAGCCCGTCTGACCGGCCGCATCGATCATGGTGATCACTGGGTTGAAAAAATCGTCTATCAGAGTTTGCCCGGACTCTATGTGACCGCTTTGGCCTATGTTCCCAAAAATCCATCCGGACGAGTCCCAGCCGTCTTATGCCTGAATGGGCACTGGACCGGCGCGAAGGCCGAACCGCGGATCCAAAAACGCTGCCAGATGCTGGCCCGCATGGGGGTGATTGCATTCTGCCAAGATGTCATCGGTACGGGCGAGCGGGCAGCTTTTGATGGCGCCGAGCCGGTAACCTATCATGGATTTTATCGTGGCGCCACACCGCGTATTGTCGATCGTTCGCTACTCGGCTATATCCTGTATGAATGCATGCGCGCCGTCGATTACTTGCAGTCGCGTGGCGATGTCGATCCCCGACGGATCCTCTGCACGGGCGCATCGGGAGGTGGGAAACAGAGCATGTTCCTGCCAGCGCTCGACGATCGACTCGCCGGCAGTGTGCCCGTCTGTTATCTAAGCTCCTACCAGGCTCACATGGGTGCAACTGCCTGTGTGGGCGAAATACCCACCGGGATTCTGCGTTACTCCAACCAGTGGGAGATTCTCGGCCTGCATGCTCCCAGGCCATTGTTATGCATCGCCGCCACCCGCGATGTTCCCGTCTTCCAGCCTCAGCAAGCCATCGAAACACTCGATACGACGGCGCAGCGCCTTTACCGTCTGTATGAAGCGCAAGACCAGATAAAGGTCGCCGTCATCGAAAGCGGGCATGATTACAACCGTCCGATGCGAAAGCTGCTCTATCAGCAGGTCGCAAATCGACTGTTGAACAACCAAGAGACCCTCTCCGAGGAACCAGCGAAATTGCCGGCGGAACCGGCCGAAAATCTCCAGTGCGGCTTGCCATCTAATAGTGAAACCATGCGCTCACTAACTTGGCGCCGTGCCCAGGAACTCGTCGGCCACCACCAGCAACCCGCCAATCTACCTGAATGGAGTCGACACCAAACTCGCATGTTGGCCCAATTGGAAACCGAGGTGCTGGGTAGCTTCCCAGATATTTCTAAAGACCACGCGACTCGAGTACGCACGCTGGTTTGGCAAGGATACCGGGTGGAGCATTGGAAACTCGAACCCGAAACGAATGTGATCATCTCAGCCGCGCTCTGCTTTCCTCATGGTGCTGCAACCAACGTGAAGAAACCGGCCATCTTAGTGGTCGATGAATTGGGCAAACAGAAGGCTTTCAGCCGCGGACTCGTAAGCCGATTGCTGCAAGCAGGTCATATCGTCCTGGCGATTGACACTCGGGGTACGGGCGAAACGGCAGGAACCGTTCCCGCCATCGGTTACGGACCGGGAACCCCCGAGTACAACCTGTCGAACTATGCGCTGTTGCTAGGCCGGCCCCTTGTCGGCATGCGCGCCTTGGATATCCGTTGTGCAATCGATTTATTGGTCAGGCAAGAAAAAGTCGATACGGCCAGGATCACCGTCGTGGGCCGTGGTCGGGCCGCCCTGGCCGGATTGCTGGCGTCTCTCTACGACTCACGGATTCACTCCTTGGTAGCGGAAGAACTACTGGCCAGCTGGGTTTTTGCCGAAGAATTCAATCGCATCGGCCTCTGTTATCTGGTACCACAGATCTTGACCATTGGGGATATGCAACACCTGGCCGCTTGCCTTGCGCCTCGCGACTTGCTCATGCTCAACCCGGTCGATGGCCGTCGCCGACTACTTACGGAAGCCGCAACCAGAGAGCAATTTTCATTCACAGAAAATGTCTACCAATTGCATGCAGACGCTGAGAAACTACAACGAATGCATGTGGCCCCGGAGCAAAGCGTGGATGCGATGGTTGACTGGATCACCGGGCTGGATAAAAGTACTAAATAATGAGAAACACAACTCACATTCCGCACTTCTCGGACCTGGTTTTAACACGGGTGGCAGCGACAGTCGTTCGGAGTTGACGTTGTCACCTTGTAAGCTTATTTCGAACGATTGTCGGTGTGCGTAGCACAGGAGGCAAACACTGGTTGCGTCGTGTGCAGACCTCTTGTGCTGCGCACACCGACACGTATCCGAATGATGCCTATTAAGTGGCAGATCTTTTTCCGGACAAGTGTCGGTGCCACCCACAAACATCAACACACGTAATACTGGTTAGAGCTTATTCCATAACTCCCGATAGGCTGACAACTTATTCTACGTTGACCGGTTATGAGATAGGCTCTTAATATTCAATTTTCATTTAACCTTTTACACTACTGTTTCGAAATTCAACAATGAGGGTCTCGAGTGAACGCGCAGGTTACAAATACAAAAGCAAACTCAATACCGAATCTAGCTCAGTCTTTCACGTTAATACTATTACTGACTGGCGGGTTGATCGCCACCCGCGCACAGGCCGAAGCACAGCCTGTTGAAAACGAGACCGCCACCTTGGCCGAAGCACGAGCTGCCCAGTATGCGCCTCAAGAGGCTGGCCCGGCCGACGAACGACTGGTCTTCACAGCAACCGGTTTTGACCAACCCGGCGTGCCACGCATAGCCGACGGATCCAACACGGGCCAGTTGCAACTAACGATACTTGATAAGCAAACCGGCAAGCCGACTTTCTGCCGTGTCAATGTGGTCGGGCCTGAGGGCAATTTTTACCAACCACTCGATCATCCGCTGAAACAGCACAGCTTGACCGGCAGGTGGCCCAACTCTGCTTGGGGCAATCGGCTCGGTAAGCCACCCATTCGATATTTTGGCCATTTTTTCTACAGTGACGGCACCGATACGGTCACCGTCCCTGCAGGCAAGGTGCGGGTTGAAGTCTGGAAAGGATTCGAATATCGGCCTGAGACCCTCACCACTCAGATCATGCCTGGACAGACCGGTTCGCTCCGCCTGCAACTCACTCAAACCGTACCGATGCAAACCACCGGATATTGGTCAGGCGACCCGCATCTTCACATAACGCGCCGCAGCGACCAGGACGAAACACGCATCCTCGACCTGCTGGAGGCCGAAGATGTCCATTTCGGCGCGATCCTGGCCTACAACGAACCACCGGGACCCTACGCGGGCACGATGGATCGAATGGACTCACCCCAATTTCGTGGTCTGGGCCGCCGCTCGATTCTCTCCCGAGGTACTTATACGATCGTCTCCGGCCAAGAATACCGCAGCAGCCCCTACGGACATCTGAACTTGTACATGCTCGATCAGCTTGTGGCCAAAGGTGAGTCGTTCAATGCGGACCACTGGCCGCCATTCGGCCTGGTAGCCCGTGCAGCAAAAAAACTGGGCGGCGTGGCGGTCTTTGCCCATGGGGGCTATGCGCTGGAGGTCTATGCCGACGTGGTCCATGACAACTTCGACTGCGTTGAGTTGCTGCAGTTCAGCCTTTACCGGGGAATTGGCCTGATCGACTGGTACCACATGCTCAACTGCGGCTTCCGCGTGCCAGCTACCGGAGCCAGCGACTACCCGCCCTGTCGTAAAATGAGTGACTGCCGTACCTACGTGCACGCGCTACCTGCAAAGGTCACTCCCGATCCGACCGAGACAGCCAGCCACAATCTGCCTGCGGGCACTCCTTCTCCCAGTGTTTCTTCAACCAGTCATTCCCCCTCGACGGCTGCACCATCCTGCGACCAATGGATGCGCGGCATGGCTCGAGGACAAAGCTTCTTCACCTCTGGCCCGCTGCTATTACTGGAAGTGGATGGCCATCGACCAGGTGCACGCATCACCAAGCCAGAACCGGGCCCACATACGCTATCCGTACGAATTCGCGTCCGCTCGGAAGTGACTCCCATCACGCATGTGCAGTTGATTGCCAACGGCCGTATCTTGAAAGAAGTGAAAGTCCCCGCCGAAACGGGCCAGGGAGAATGGTTGCAACTCGAACAGTCTGTCCACCTGAAAGAATCAGCCTGGCTGGCGGCTCGCGCTTTTTCACACTCGCGGTTGGGTACACCGGATGCCGAAGCGCATACCAACCCGATCTATGTCTATATCGACGGACGGGCTCCCT
>JBDOMT010000209.1:0-80145 GCA_039831705.1 Pirellulales bacterium
ATTGGTTTCGTTAAAAACGGCTGCTGTCGCCGCTGCGCGGCTAAAATATCTGTAATGTATCTATTCCGTGGGCTCTCGCCCACGGCTAAACGATGTCGCCGCTGCGCGGCTATTATGCCCGCTTTGCCCGGTATCGAAGTACGCTTCCGTAGCCTAGTTCTACTGAAGTGATCGCCTGAAGGAGAGGGTTTTTAGATCCCCGTAGGAGACAATAATACCGACAAATTGAACCGCAGAGTCACGGAGGGCACGGAAAAAAGATCCATTGATAAAGCTTCTCCGTGTTCTTCGTGACTCCGTGGTAATCCTTATCTACCGAGAAAAGTCTGTGAAATATCGGGCTCAGCCTCTTATTCGTTAAACTTTGCGCCATCTTTGCCAACCCTCTGACTTGGAAAGAGATTGGGCCCTGCGTACCGAACAGGCTCAATAGTTGCGCATGGCCCTTCCGAAGCTGACTGTGGGGCGGCGTACATTGCTGCGCTGACAGTCGAAATAACCCGAATATTGCATGAACGAATCCATAAAAAAAATCCTGGTCGCTACACTGGTGCTGGCTTGCGGCTGTGCCCTTTCGTGGCCGTTTCGGAAGTCGGTTGGGTCTTTCAATAACCCGAGTAGCAAGCTGTCGGCTGGGTTTTTCAATAATTCCACCAACGAGCTAAGCCAACAAGTTCTAGAAACCGACCCTAAACCTATTCTGAAGACAACACCTACAACAACGATCGCGGGTGGTGCGTTAGGAGCTGACGACCTGGTTTCTACGTCTCAGATATCCAATCTCACCTCTCAAGATAAGCCTTCGGTTCAAATAACGAATCACCATCCGCATACCATTCGCCAACCTCGTTCGATCAATCCATCCCACCGAATACAAATTCACCATTCGGGTAAGCCCCTGGTCGTATCCCATAAGGGTCATGCGGATGAACTTTCGATGCCTAAGCAAAATGGCTCTCACTCTCAGTTGCCACCTGGATCTGACTCCCAAGTCGTAGCCGGTCTACCAACGCGAATGCCTGACCACTACGAACCTGAATACGCCTTCCCAAGTCCGGTTCCACCAACACCAAAAACCTCAGCCTTTTCAATCGGGGAACTGCAACCTCGTCCAGCTTATACGACGGCTATCAGTGACTTATCCCCCACAAATCAGAATTCACCTGTTTGGCCACAAGAAATCATTCATGAAATTCAAAACAGTGATTCTTTGGAAAAATTGGCCAAACGTTATCTGGGAGATCCGGCACGTGCGTTAGAGATCTTTGACTTCAATCGCGATAAGCTCAAAAACCCCGAGATCCTCCCTATCGGAACCGAGTTACGCATACCGGCCAATGAGAGATGAGTGTTTTCCAGCACTCTCAACTCTTTATTCTTGTCGACGTTTGCTCCACTCGTAGTCTTTCTTCACAATGCGCGCGTCAACAAAAGCTTTCAGCATTGGCAGCATCCTGAATTGGGGGTTCGTGAGTAATTCGCTCCCTTGCAAACTGGTCGGTAATTCGACTTTAAACAGATCCTTTTTTTCCTCGCGCTGATCACGTGGTGGCTCTGGATGATAACGCTCGAGGATTTTGTAAATATTTTTCGCATCGCGATTGGCCTTTCTGTCCTCAACGCCCCAGACAATCATCGTGGAAATTTCAGAACGAATCGCCGGATGTTTCAGCGGACGAACCAGCGGCAAGCTTCGATAAGACCATTTGGGCGACACCAGGACCAGCCCTTTCACATCCTGCCCTTGTTTGACTAACGCCAACGGTGGAGCACTCCAATCCCGGGCAGTCCAATAGGTGGCCACATTCGCGCCCATGCCAACTCCTACTAGACAGAGCTTGTTTAGATTCAATTCACCCGCATCATTTTTGCCAACTAAAAATTTGCGTATCGCTTCCATGTCGAAGTTCACCATTGCCAGGTAATCGTTATTTCTCAACTTGGCAGCGTCAATTTTTTTCGTTTGGCCGCCAGGCCCCTGAACGGTCTTACTTTCACCATGTCCTCGAAAATCAAAGATAATCACTGCCAAAGAGAGGTCATCGGGACCCTGCGGATTTTGCAGAGCGCGAGCCAATCCATTGAACACCATACGGCTTTCTTTGTAATCGTGCAGTAACACCACCGGCACCGAGTCTTGGCCTTCGTCACTGGCAAAATAGGTAATTCCCAACTGAACCCCATCCTTAGTAGCCACGATAGAGTTTTTGGGCGCCGCACTGTCGCCACGATCGGAAACTCGCTGTGCGTTGGACACCGGTGTCCAGCAAAAGCAACCAGCCAGCAAAACAAAAGAAAAACGGATCGCATATCGAAACATTACAAACCCTCTTGAATGACGATGATCTATAGTACCTATCAAATCTTCCCCCTTCTACTATCATACTGCGCAAGCAACGTGTTGAAAAAGTCAAACTCCGTTCTTCATCGAATTTAGTAGCTACAGCTGTCTATTAGCCACCTTTCCTTGCCTTGTGGATCTGTTTAAGTGAGAATGAGGGTATTCCACTGGCATTAGACTGAGGCTGCCACTCGATGCATTTCCTGCAATCAAATCTAACTCAAACCAGGGAGTGGCTCACTGGCGACGGAACTGCCTGGATAGCCAGTCTGACTCTTCATCTGGCCATGCTGTTAGCCTTGGGGTTAGCAACGCTCGCATTACCGCAATCAGAATTGCTTTCATTAAACTCCGTTCCGGTGGATTTGGTCGAAGAGGAGTTGCTTCCACAAGAGTTTATCTCATCTCAACAGCCTCAAGATTCCATCGGTGCACTCAGCCAGGACGGCTTCGACATGGCCCGAGAGGCCGCGCCGACCTTGGATGAACGATCTCTGGTGATTTTTGAATCGGCCCCCATCACTGACGATGGCCAACTCTCGGCCATTGAACTGGAGCAGCCGACATTCGAAGGACCAACTTTTTCTGAAAATCTGCCGGTACAAGGTGTCGGCACCATGGGCACCACAGGGGCCATGGGAGCAATCGATCGACTTACGCATGAAATTTTCACTTCTCTGGAGCAGAGCCCTACGCTGGTTGTTTGGCTGTTCGACCAATCCGGCAGCATGCGTGCCCAAAGAAAAACCCTGTTGAATCGGTTTGATCGTATTTATCAAGAATTGGGCCTCATGGAAGCAGCTGAAAACGGCGCATTTACCAAGCATCATGATAAACCGCTGTTAACGGCCGTGGCCGGTTTCGCCGCTGAACCCCAGTTGTTAACAACTCAGCCTACCGACCAGCTCGACGAAATCAAAAAAGCCGTTGAGTCGATTCAAGACGCTACGGTCAGCGAAGAACACACCTTTCAAGCAATCGCAATGGTCGCAAATAAGTATCGAGCTTATCGAACCCCTAAACGGGGTCGCCGCAATGTGATGATTATTGTGTTTACTGATGAAGCGGGGGACGATATCGATCAACTCGACCAGACGGTAGAGCTTTGCAAACGGTTTTCCATGCCGGTCTACGTAGTGGGGAGTCCGGCTCCCTTTGGCCGGCGTACGGCCCATGTGAAGTGGATCGATTCAGACCCCAACTTCGACCAACGTCCTCAATGGGTGCCAATCCGTCTGGGCCCGGAATCCCTGATGCCGGAACGATTAAAACTTCACTTTAGCGGATCGGACGGCCCTCTACTCGATTCAGGATTTGGTCCGTACGGCCTCACCCGGTTGTGTTTTGAAACGGGCGGCCTTTATTTTTCAGCCCATCCGAATCGAGTCGTTGGCCGTGAAGTCTCCGGGTTTGAAACGGTCAATCTGGCAGCCCATTTTGAGGCTTTTTTTGATGCTAATACGATGCGCAACTACCAGCCTGACTATGTGCCATTTCAAGAGTATCTGCAGTTGGCAGCTTCCAATCGGGCACGTCAGGCATTACTGGAGGCAGCCCGTCTTTCCTGGACCTCACCCATGAAAAATATCCGGAAGAGGTTCCCGAAACGTGACGAAGCTACCCTGGCATCTGACTTGTCACGTGCACAGCGTACAGCGGCCCTATTACAGCCCAAGATCGATCAACTCTGCCAGATGTTGTTAACAGGTGAGATCGATCGTTCGAAAGTGCGCATACCCAGGTGGCAAGCTGGATTCGACCTGGCCTTAGGCCGTGCTTTGGCAACCCAAGTCCGAACGGCCGGTTACAACGTAATGCTTGCTAAAGCAAAGCAGGGGTTACGTTTTTCCAACCAAAAGAACAACACCTGGGTATTGAAATCCGATTCAACGCAGGCAAGTAGTCCTTTGGAAAAAATCGCCACGAAATCTCGCATGTATCTCGAACGGGTTGAGCAGCAACATGCAGGGACTCCCTGGGCTTATCTGGCGAAGCGGGAACTGGCAACTCCTCTAGGATGGCGTTGGGAAGAAGATTTTACTCCGCTGACTCCCTTGCAGGCCAACAACAACCAACCACCTCGCCCGCCCCGAAAATCGATGACCCCGCGCCCACCAAGGCGAAATCCGCCCCCCCTATAGAGCTCTTAATTCAACCGATTCACTTTGATATTTCATAAACGAGGGTATTTGGTTGGAGAGCGAATGCACATTAACTAAGAACATTGACAAGGGGATGTGTGTTCAAGAATGAAACTGCTAAGTAATGACCACATACCATCGCTCCGCGACTCAGATTTTCTGGTAAAGTTCCTTGGGTTGAAACCCAAGGCTATCGCATACCGTCGCTCCGCGACTCAGGTATGGACTTAGTCATCGGCATTTAAACCGCGGAGCGGTGGCATCTGATAGCCTGGGAACTTTAGTCCCAGGTAATTGGGCACATACCAATTTGAGTCGCGGAGTGACGGCATGTGTATGTCACTTAACATAGGCTGTAGATTTAATAAGGATTAATATTAAGATTAAGTAATGATTACCTAGCCCTATAACCTCCTGCCTCTACCCAATGCCACACAACACCTACGAAAACCCGCTGATTTCCCGATACGCCTCGCCTGAGATGTGCCAGCTCTGGAGTGCCCAGCGCAAACATAGTACCTGGCGACGACTGTGGGTCGCATTGGCCGAGTCCGAAGCAGAGCTGGGCTTGGATATTAGCACCGAGCAAATCATCGAACTCCGGGCTCATATTGACGATATCGACTTTTCCGTGGTCGCCAAGTACGAACAACAACTGCGTCACGACGTGATGGCACACGTGCATGCCTATGGTGACCAATGCCCGTCCGCCAGACCCATCATCCACTTGGGGGCAACCAGTTGCTTTGTCACAGACAACACCGACCTGCTGCTTCTTCGAGAAGCTTTGGAATTAATCCGCGCACGGTTGGTCAACGTGATCGATGCATTAGCCACCTTCGCCACCACTCACCGTGATTTACCAACACTTGGGTTCACGCATTTACAACCAGCCCAGCCAACCACCGTCGGCCGACGTGCCTGCCTTTGGGCCTATGATCTGGTCCTCGATCTGGAGGAACTAGAACACCGTATCAACTGCTTACGCGCACGCAGTACCCAAGGAACTACTGGCACTCAGGCCAGTTTTTTGCAACTCTTTGATGGCAACCATGACAAAGTCCTCCATTTGGAACGTCTGGTGGCGGAAAAAATGGATTTTGCAGCCACCTACGCGGTTACGGGGCAAACTTACCCACGCAAAGTTGACGTTCAAGTGCTTGATGTCCTGGCTGGCATCGCTGGCTCTTCCCACAAAGGGGCCACCGACTTACGTATCTTGGCTCATCGGAAGGAACTGGAAGAACCGTTTGAAAAGCAACAAATCGGTTCCTCGGCCATGGCTTACAAACGTAATCCAATGCGTTCCGAACGCATCTGCAGCCTGGCCCGATTCGTGCTGAGCCTACAATCGAGTACCGCAGCCACGCTGGCTACCCAATGGCTGGAACGCACTCTCGACGACAGCGCTAACCGGCGTCTAGTGCTGCCACAAGCATTCCTGGCAATCGATGCGGTACTACTCCTTTATCACAACGTCGCAGCAGGCCTGGTCGTTTACCCCGCCGTGATTGCTCGCGGTTTGCGTGAAGAACTCCCTTTCATGGCAACCGAGAATATCCTCATGGCAGCGGTGGCGGCAGGAGGCGATCGACAAGATTTGCACGAGCGTATTCGTACTCATAGCCAGGCCGCGGCTGCGGAAATAAAAGAGCATGGCCGATCCAACGATCTACTTGAGCGTTTGGCTGCCGACGAAGCTTTTGCTCGGGTCGATCTGACAGGTGCCGTCGACCCTTCAAAGCTAACTGGCCGCAGCACCCAACAGGTGGATAAGTTCCTAGCCGAAATAATCAGTCCCATCCGTAAACGTTATAGTAATCGTCCGATCCATGCGAGCCAGTTAAGGGTCTAATGTCTGGTCAAGCCTTACTTTTAGGGTTGTCGCAGCAATAAGTACCGTCAGGGCGAAGGTTTGTTCGTGCGTCAACTCAAAAAGATAAGTTTGACAAAACCTAGATCAAATCGAGTGGCGATTGCCGGCGGTGGTTCTTAATACTGCAGTTGTGGCAGATACCAGTAATAATGAGTCGATGACCGGTCACATGGAAGTTCTGTTCGAGAGCCACTGCATTACGGATCCTTTTTATCTCCTCGCTCTGAAACTCGATCAGTTGGTTACAAACAGTGCAGTGCAAGTGATCGTGCTGCGGATAGCCGTAGTCATGCTCATAGACCCCTCGACCCCCGAGTGTCATCCGTCGTAACAAGCCAGAGTCTACCAATTCGTTCAATGTCCGGTAGACCGTAGCTCGCCCGATTTTTTTAGTTTCTTCCTGTTGGATAAGATTCTGTATTAACTCATCCGCATCAAAATGGTCATGACGCTTAAAAACATATTCGACCAGTATCTTCCGTTGCTGGGTGATCCGTTTCCCTTTGCTCTGCAAGTACTCAGCAAACCGATCCTGAGGAGAACTGGCTACCTGAACGGTCGCAAGAGAAAAGTCATTGGACATTAAATGCTCCTTCGCCAAACTCAGCTTTATCAGAGGACACGCTAAATTCCTAAATCCCTACAACGCCCAATTCGCTTCCTCTGGCCAAGTGAGGGTTAGCAAGACACTTTCATTTAACCGCTGAAGGTCATCAGCTCACTTGAGCATGTCGATTGAGTATCAATAAGAAGAACCATCTTCAAAATGGCTGAAAGGCTCTCTACAAAGACCACGACAAACGCTCTTTTTTAGGCCTTCATCCCATAGACCTCAACACTACCTGATTCTAGACAGTAGCGATGCAAGTCTCAAGAGTGGGTGCAATCAGCGACCACCTGCAGAGCAGTTGGCTTGAGGTAACGCCCTAAACAGAAACAAAAGTTGTGAACATCGACTAAATGGCCACCCCTATGAGATATGCTATCCCATTCACTACAAAATGGCAGAGCCTGATGGGTACTCACCTGCAAAGCTGGTGGTTTATGAACAGGAATTAGCCCAGCTTATCCAACATTCCATCGACAGCGGCTGCTAGTCTCTCGGTTGAATCGTAGGTACCCGCAGCAATCTCAGCTCGAATTCGTGCCACTGTATCAGAGCGAAAATCCTGGTTTTCATTAGCCTGGGTTGCAGCTTCTGCAGCTGGCGATATGTCCAACTGATCCGTCGCAGCTTGTGAAGGTCTATCTGCTTGAGATGGAGCGTTGGTACGGTTGTAATGTGGACCCTGTATACCTTGAGCCCCATGAACATTTGAGGAACCGTAGATTTGCATAACTATTCTCCCGCTCTAACCGAACCAATGATCTCGTCAAAATATCCTACTTACCTTGTCAAACTTAATCTTTTCAGAATGCCTCACTTCATACCTTGCTCGCTAATACTCGTTGATACGGCAATTCGAAAAAGATAAACTCAAAAAAGTAGGGCTTGAGCCCAACACCCAAGTAATGTGATCATCGTCGCCCGTTACCAAAACGATTGATTATATTTCCCAAAGGCCGACTGGTGCATCAGCAACTTTTGTAACAGGTAGGCTCGTCTTTAACAGGTATGCCAATGATGATTGATGCAAATCAGAATCTGGCAAACTTTTGACTCTTTTTTACCACCTACCTCCTGGACAAGCCTCCTGGCACCACAAAATTTTCAAAACGTTGCCAAAAGGCAACCGCTCAAACCTACATTTTCCGCCCAATACTGTGTTTTACGCACCATCCACAAAATAGGTTCATGTGGGACAGCTACCAGCAACTGACATCTACCAACAAATTATGCTAAGCCCGACAATTTCACTAACCTCCAGGCTAGAAGTGATCCTTTCAGCAGTCAAGATGGATCTGGGTGAAACTTCAGTCTCCGGGAGCCTGGATAGACGGATAAGAGAGACAAACCGAAACATCTCAGCCTGATGAGAAAATTATGCCAAGAAAGAGTCTTTTCACCCTTTGTTAGCGGTCGTGCGTGCCAACCTTACCTTTTCCTCGGAAGGCTTCTAGCCCGCTGGCACTTTCTATCTCTAAAACCTGAACCATGAACCACAAACGCGCGTCCTGCGTAATAGACGGTGTTGCTCCCACCTGTGTGGATTACAGGATCAAAGGCTACAGGGATTAGGGGCCAATCGGAACTTAGGCAATTCTACTCTGACTACGAGGATCGACGTATGTCAACAACTCCCCACTCTTCATCGAAACTTCCTCATTCATTCCAAAGAGGTCCGTACTCGACATTGCCTCCTGTCGCCATTACCCGTCAGGCACTCTTTCAGTTCAATTTGTCCATCTATCAGCAACTGGTAGATTTAGAGACTAAATTTGCATGCCAGCCGAAACCTTTGGCGGTTTTCTCACGCAATGGTTGGCAACCACCTTTGCGTAAACCACGCTAAGGTCAACTTTTGCATTTTTTGCCCGCAGATAAAGCAGATTAACGCAGATAATTCTCATAGATTAACTTGTCACATTTTGCAGATACTGGAAAAACAACTATTCTTCTGTCGTATCTGTGTCTATCTGTGTGATCTGCAGGCAATCTTCCCTAACAGAAAGTGCAATTCCTGAGCTCAGCCCATTCTGCATTATCAACGATGTGGTTATCATGGTTGCTGATTGTTGTTTTTGCAGTCTGTGTTTCTGTGTATACAACGAGACCATCCCTCCTGGTTGCTCATTTTCAAGAAAGTTCTGGTGGCATGAAAGTTCTCTTGGCGAGTCCCCGTGGCTTCTGTGCGGGTGTCAATATGGCCATCGAGGCATTGGAACTGGCCTTGAATACCCTGCCAACGCCAATCTATGTTTATCATGAAATTGTCCACAACCAGTTTGTCGTCCAACAATTTCGCCATCAAGGCGTCATCTTTGTGAATGAACTGACCGCCGTACCACGCGGAGCGACTCTCCTGTTTTCCGCACACGGCATTTCCCCGGCGATCCGCCAACTTGCCAAAAGTCGGGATTTACGAACCATTGACGCAACCTGTCCACTGGTTACCAAAGTTCATTTGGAAGCAATTCGCTTTGCCGCAGAAGGCTATACCATCTTCCTGGTTGGTCACAAGGGGCACGACGAAGTGCTTGGCACGATGGGCGAAGCACCTGAGTCGATTGTGCTGATTGAAGGTCCAGAAGATGTTGATCAACTGGTGGTTGATGACGAATCAAAAGTGGCCTACCTGACTCAGACGACTCTCAGTGTGGATGATGCAAATCAGATTATCCAACGACTGCAAAACCGATTCCCACAAATTATCTCGCCAGCCAAGGATGATATTTGCTACGCGACTCAAAATCGACAAGAAGCGGTGACCCTTCTTTCACAAGAGGCCGATCTTACCCTCGTGCTGGGCAGTCAAAATAGTTCCAACAGTCAACGACTGGCAGAGATTTCACTGGAACAGAACATTTCGGCTTATTTAATCGATGGGCCCCAACATATCGATCCTCTCTGGCTCGAAAATGTAGAAACCGTGCTGGTCACTGCAGGGGCCAGCGCACCAGAAGTGGTGGTGGAAGCGGTTCTCGAATACCTACGAATACAATTCGGAGCCACCATTGAAGTGCATACACTTCGTAAGGAGAATGTTTCGTTTCCCTTGCCCAAGGAAATTCGAAACTCGTAAGTTGTTATCTACCGTTCGCCCAACCATTCACGCTTATTGACCGTGTCTTTGCTAGCGAGCAGCATTGGCCGAATTTCCTGATGCGTTTGAACAGATCGCGCCATATTGGTAACAAGTGAAGCAAGCCCCATGCTTCAATGCAAAGGGACGGTCGGCGTCTGCAAGCGTTTCTCCCAATCGAGCGTCGTTTGAGTCGATGAGAATTGGGCAAACGTAGACGCCCCGATCGGTCACGATACGACTATGCTCACAGACTAATTGCGACGTGTCATAATCTTCCATAAGAGCCTGAGTGATTCGCTCCGAATCACGGTATCCGTGAGTACGATCCTGTTCCGCTCCCATTTGTAATGCAGGTAATATTTTTAAACGCGGCCGCCCATAACCTGAGTTCTTAAGCATCGTAACGAATTGTCCTACAATCTGCTCCTCTTCGGTATCAGGCCAGGTCCGCGCGGCAGTGATAATGGGAAGAAAGCCGTGGTTCACTAGCTGGACAATACCTCGCAAGGCACGCTGAAATGTTCCCGTTCCACGAATTGGGTCGTTCGATTCGGCTGAGAATCCATCGATCGACACACGAAATTCGAGCGAATACTTGCTTGCTTGTTCAGCCTCAGCCAACGAGAGCAGCCAGTCGTCTTTCAATACCGTACCATTGGTCAAGACCGTAGCCGGTCCGTAGAGAAGCGTCTCGATCAATATGGCTGTCATGTCGCGATTGAGGAATGGCTCTCCGCCAGTAAAATAATATTCCTTAACGCCCAGTTTCACCGATTCTTCCAAACGCTCCTTCACTTCCTCCAGCTTCAGGAACCCAAATGAATCGTTATGCGGACTGCAGCGGATAAAACAGTGATGGCAGGTAAGATTACAAAGCGTCCCAGCCACTTGAAACCACAAATGGTCCAGATGGGAAAGTTCCAAGAGGGACGATTGACTGTCTGATGAAATATTGTTCATTAAATAGTTATTAAGTTATTAGTTGCTAGTGCTTTGTCAAACTTATTTTTTTGGGTCGACGCACAAATATACCTTTGCCCTGCCAGTACTTATGGCTACGGCTGCCCTAAAAGCAAGGCTTGACCAGACACGAGGCGCGTATTAAATAGTGCTTAATTATTGCGAAAGAGGACGACCCTACCCTCTCCCAATTAGCGCCTCGCGCCTAACAACTAGCGCCTCATCGTAGCATAGATATCTAAATCTTCTCGGCCGCCAAGTAGGGCAAATAAGGCGCGTATTTGCTCAAAACCAATCGACAATAAAAACTGAGAACGGCGTCCATAACTTTTGGCGCCCAGTAGATAAAAATTCGGCTCCGATGTCAGCAGGCTCTCCGGCCCATGCGATACTCCGTCAAGACAGTCGACGGATCCCAGCCCAACTTTCTCCTGAGCCATGAATTGAGCGGACAATTGCATCGGACCATCCGTAGCGTAGCAAGTGTGGACTTGTAGTTCGGAGTATATTTTCTGGTCAGGTCGATAACCGATATTGGCCACAATTTGGTCGAACGGTAAGGATGCTATTTCTTCACCAACCGAAGATCCTGCAACCGAAGGCTTTTCTTCTATTATGGTAGCTGGCGTCTCCATCGTGGTAGCAACCAATGTGACTTCCCATCGACTAGACCGAATATCGTACCGCACGGCCGACACGGCCTGACCGGATAGCCAGGTTACCGGACCGGTAGTGTCGAGAGCCAAAGCATTGGCACGTTCGGCCAATCGATCACGACCGGCAAGTCGATCTTCAACTATTCGCCCGATAGGACCACGCGATTGCGGAGCGACGGGCTCTGAAGTGCTCGCTTCCTCCTTGCCCTCGATTTCTCTCCTTTTCCTCGTCAACCAGGTAACTCGGGTCCCTGGCTGGTTGGCAGCCAATTCAGCCAACTGCACCACAGTGGTTGCAGCCGAATATCCACGGCCCACCACCAAAACATGCTTGCCGGCGTATTGATTTTTCCTATTTCCCAACACATCGGGCAATCCATATTCGATTTGACCCTCTCCGATATGTCTCCCCTCGATTTCCCCTTCCCCTAATGCTCTTTCAGCATTCCCGTTCTGACTCTGCTCGAATGCCTGGCATTCACCGATCGCAGGAATCCCCCCCTGCCCTAACCAATTGTGGTTGCCGTAAGTTCCCGTGCAATCGATGACAACATCGGCCTCCGCCAGTCCTTCTGCACCCGCCTGACCTTGAGCCGTGTCTCGGAGCGTACGGGTGAGTAATCGAAACGGCTCTGATGCACGCCGTGAATCGCCCACGCCATCTCCTTTGAGCCATCCGGGGCGACCGATGGCAACGATTTTGGTATTCAGACGCAAGCAGCCGATCACCAGATCGGTTTCCGCAAGTGGCTGCAAATACCTCCGGTAATAATCTTTTGCCAGTAATCGATCCGATGCTTCAGGGCATTGCCAACTAGGATCTTGGGTTTCAATAGCAGCGATACCCAGCGGCGTTGCATTCTTATGGAATGGACTAAACAGCCGCACGTGGCCCCATTGCTGTACATGGGCTGCCACACTTCGACCTTGTTCAAAGAGTTCTACCTCATAGCCCAGGTAGCGAGCGTAAAGGGCCGCTTCAAGTCCAATAGGACCTGCCCCCAGAATGGCAATACGAAGTGGCGGATCGTTGGACATGATTACGAAAGTTTACCCCGCGCATCAATAGTCAGTCGCTGAAGCGATCCCTCCGGTTGGTGCCACCAAACAGCATCCTGCAGGTTAATGCAGGGGCAAATATGATTGGGAATGACAGTCACCCGTTCACCTACGGAGGGCTGTTGGTCGCATGCGGTGGTGTCGATCTGACCATGCTCCTCGCTCAGTTGGACAATCTTGGCCAAAGGATATTCTAACACGTACCCGTGTCCACTCTGGGGCGCAGGCAGACAACGGTCACTCGTAAGTGTTTTGCTACCTGCGTCGATCACAACTTGACCAGGTACCGCGTCGCTGATCACCGTGCAGAGAATCCGTGCAGCACAATCGTCGAGCGTGCAAAATGTCCCATGGACCGTGTTCATGTCATTGTAAACATACGTGCCAGGACGAATCTCGGTCAGGTTTGTGATATGATGCGATTGGTAAGCCGTTGGTGTCGAGCCGCCAGACACTATTGCTGCTTCCAGTCCGGAATGACTCCAGCAGTCGATTGTCTCCTGGAGCTTTGCATCTACCGCCTGCAAAGCTGCTTCTTGTTTTTCAGCCGTTTGCCAAATGTGTCCTGGATAGCACATGATCCCGTCCAAACGCACGCCTGCCTTACTCTCGATTGCACGTGCCAGGGCCAACGCCTGTTGCGGAGATTGCAGACCCGTACGACCCATTCCGACATCCAAATCAACCAACAAGCCAATGGTGACTTCGGCATGTTGGGCTGCCTCAGCCACCGCAGCCAGAGCCATGGTCGAATCGATGGCAGCGCGTACGGTTCGATCATGTGCCAAGCGGGCCAACCGTTCGGCCCGAAATTTGTCCACCGGCGGATAGGCCAACAATAGATCTTCACCCGCGGTGGAAATTGTCTCGGCTTCTCCCACCTTAGCCACCGTCAAGCCAATCGCACCAGCTTCCTGCTGTAAGACAGCCACTCGGCGCGACTTGTGGGTCTTGGTATGTGGACGAATCTTCAAGCTCGATTGCTTGGCATAATCGGCCAATCTTTGGATATTACGGTGTACCACCGAAGCATCCAGGATCAAAGCGGGTGTTGGTATTTCGTCGAGGTTATGCATAGCTCTCTCCTAACTGCTCGCGCTACGATAGCTTTTTAATGCATGCTTAAAAACCCATCGACTGGCTAGTAGGCTGACTAGCATTGCCGCCAGCGCGTAGGCGGCCAGGTAAGCATGATCTGAATGAAACGGCTTAGCCAGCATACGAGCTGGTACGTTGATGACGACCAAAATCGGAATCAAGAAAGTGAATATATTCCGCATCGGTGTACCCCAAGTGCCACTATAAATTTCCATCGGATAACGGGAAAAGTTGGTGATATAAAACCAAAAATTGTACAGTGACTGATTACGGCCGAGCCAGATGCTGGTCGCAGCCATCGAAATCATCAGGCTATAAAGAATCATCATCCCGACCCCAATGTAAAACACATAGAAGGCGACATGCCACCAATGAGGGGAAAATCCTTCCAGGTGTGGAACCGCATAGAACAAAAGCATCAGGGCAACGACAAAGTTGGCCAGCGACGACCAACTGAAGCGGTTGAGAGAAATTAGAAATTGGGTATCGATCGGTTTAAGTAACGCAAAATCCAATCCTCCCGTACGGATTAGCTCACTGAATTCTTGTGCATTGGGCATGAAAAAAGCTTGCACCAGACTGTTGATAAACATGGTTGTTGCAATGAAAACAAAAAACTGGTATTTGCCCCATGCCGATCCGTCCTCCAATCCTGCCCCGATATGGTTGGTGTAGCGAAAGATCAGCATGTAAAATCCCAGATTCATCATCATCCAGCCAATCGACGAGATCGCCTCGATTACGAAATTCGTGGGAAACATCATATCGCGAATCAGGCTATTGCGCGCGAAGGTCAGAAAAACTCGCAGGTAAGAAGGACGCATGGGGTTCATCCTCCATATCCACTGTAACGTTGAACACCTCGATCGTAGGCGAAACGGCTCAACATGACAAAAATGGCTACCCAACCTGCCTGGATGGCAAGTCCTTGCCAAAGCGCGGCACCCGAAATTTTTTCAAGAAATATAGCTGCGGGAAAGTAGGTCAGGTACTGCAATGGGATCCACTGCACTACCGTGGCCCAAGGTTCAGGGAGCATGTCGAGTGGAAACATATGACCAGAAAAAAAGAAACTGAAAAGCATGTAGATAAACAGCAGCGAACTGACTTCCAAAAACCAGAAGCCAATCATGCCAATGGTCGCTTCCAGAAAAAACCCCAACAAAAAGGCAAGTACCAGCGATAACAGGTATGCCAACAGCACTTCGGCGGATGGCCAACCTGAGAAATACTCACGACAGATAAAAAACACCAACGCGAACGGTCCGATTGCCACGCCATAGTAAACCAACTTGTGAGCCACCCGCTGCAACAACAAAAAGCCGAGTAAATCGACCGGTTGAACAAGGAATTTTTTTATCTCCCCATTGCGAATCTGCAACGCAATTCCGCTGGCAAGACCTGGCATGCTGGAAAAGGATCGGCTGACCATTGTCAAAAGGTAGTAAGCAACAAAGTCTTCATATCGGTATCCCTGGATATCTAGATCCTCTGCAGGAACTTCACTGCCTGTTGCTACCTTCATCGCACCAAACACGGATCTCCACAAAAAAATCTGTGTCACAATCGGCAAAAATCGCAACAGCGTTCCCAGCGCAAAGTCACCCCGATAAACGAGTCGCTCTTCGATGCCAATACGAAGGATCGTCCACCAAGTTTCAGTACGGGCAAGCATAGGAAATGAAAGAATAAAGAATAAAGAACTAGGAACTGGAATTAAGACCTAAGGTATCTCGCCTCTCATCTTTTGCTTTCTCCATCGAATGGGCGAACAGATCGGCGATCACTTCTTCCAATGGTGGATCTTCCACACTGACATCTTCAATCGTATTGGCATTCAGGACCGAGGAAAGCACCCCTGCGATGGACTCACGCGCAACTCGAAGTCGTATCTTGGGCTCGGTAATTTCGAGGACTTCGCCATAGCGGGCCAAATCGCCAGGCATCGAGCCATCGGCAAATTGTAAGGTGAGAATTTTGTCGCCACCAAACCGATCGACGATGTCCGCCAGAGAGCCATTGTACATAATTTGCCCCATGGCAATCACGACCACTCGCTTGCAGAGGGCCGCCACATCTTTCATGTAATGGCTGGTGAGTAAAATCGTAATCTTGCGAATCTGTTGATAATGTTTCAGGAACTTCTGGATATTGTGCTGGGCTACTACATCCAGACCGATGGTCGGTTCATCCAGAAACAGCACCTCGGGCGAATGCAGTAAAGCCGCGGTAAGCTCCATTTTCATTCGCTCCCCCAACGACAATTCACGGACCGGTTGGCCAAGCAATCGCTTCACATCCAACAAATCGACCAGTTCGTCACGGGTGCGCTCAAATTCCTGCGGATCGATTCGATAAATCTGTTGGTGCAAACGAAACGATTCCTGGGCGGGTAAGTCCCACCACAATTGATTCTTTTGCCCCATGACCAGGGCGAAGCGACGCCGGTACGCATTTTCTCGTTCCCACGGAGTGTACCCCAGAACTTGAGCCGAACCAGATGTGGGATTGATAACACCGGATAGCAATTTGAGCGTAGTCGTCTTACCCGCCCCATTGGGTCCCAAGAAGGCAACAAATTCGCCCTGCTGAACGTTCAGATCGATCCCCTGCACCGCCTCAACGTCTTTGTACTCTCGATGCATAAGGCCTGTCACCGAAGCCCACAGGCCTTCTTTTTTCTGATAGACACGGTACGACTTTTTCAGCTGATGTATTTCAATAGCAGTCATAGGCAGGGATAATTATAGGCGGTTCTCTAGCCGCCAGACAGGGTTGATCTAGGGGCTGCTATTCACAAAACTGTACTGGTCGAGGATAATGCGAGTCTCTCTGCCTCTCAACTCTGGACGGTCTTGTCGAACAATTACCTAATACAGGTTCATTTTAGACAGGATCAACAGGATGTACGGGATGGATTAGTCTGGTCATGTTCCTTGCTGTTTCCTTGCTGAAAAATATGTCACACGCCCCAAACCACACTCTCAAATGGTTAACGTATATATCCTGAAAGTCCTGTTCATCCTGTCTAAAATCTTTTTCAAATAATTATTCAACAAGGCACTCTCAACTCTCAAACCATGTCACTAATTCAACGTCTGGAACGCAAATACGGTCGATTCGCAATTCCCAACGTCACCTCGATCTTGATCGCTGGTCAAATGCTCCTGTACGTAGCAGTGGAGATGCGAAACCTAAACGGCGGGGGAATATCACGCGACAACCTTAAACTGTATCCAGAAAAAATTGTCACCGGCGAGATCTGGAGACTGGTGACATTCCTATTCGAACCACCTTCAATTAGTCTGCTGTTCGTTCTGTTTTATTGTATGTTGTTCTATCTATTTGGCACCACTTTGGAGCAACATTGGGGCACTTTTCGTTACAATCTCTATCTACTGATCGGCTATGTGGCCAACGTGGCGGCCGCATTCCTGGTCTGGGCTCTGATCGGCCCAGTCATGCCTGCGGACAATTTATTTCTCTACGGCACCGTGATGCTGGCCTTTGCCAGAGTCAATCCCGACTTCACACTCAATCTATTTTTCATTCTGCCTATACGAATCAAATGGCTGGCACTGCTGATGTGGCTGGGCTACGGTTTCACCCTGTTGACGGGTGGATGGATGGACAAATTTCTGGTCGTAGCCTCAGTCCTGAATTACCTGATGTTCTTTGGCCAAGAACACCTGCGTGACTTACGACAAGGGCAGCGACGCCGTTCTTTTCAGTCCAAAGTCAAATCGGTACCCAAACGCATCACTCACCAGTGCCGCGTATGCGACTTGAATAGCGAATCCTCATCTAAAACTCTCTTTCGCTACTGTTCCAAATGCGCCGGCCAATGCTGCTACTGCCCCGAGCATATCGCCGACCATGAACACGTAAAAGCAGAGCAAGAAGTGGCCGACTAGTACAAATCCGCCATGGACTGAATTTCTGCTTCCTGGAGTGGCCGTTTCAAAACTGCAAGATCATCAATCAAGCCGGCAAAACCCACTTCTTGGTTTTTTCCTTCCGGACTGACGATGATGCCATGACCAATCGATAGAGCTTCAAGTTGCAGGGTCAGTGGTTCATCCAGCAGTTGCTCTCCCACTTGGCTACCATCCCAGTACAAACGAACGGATACCTGGTCGCATACAACCACTAATTGATGCCATGATTGCTGGTCGAGATTGACTTCTCTAGACAAGACTATATTTTGCGGAAACGTATTGCTCTGGCCCTTCTGCGGAATCTGAAGAGTGCCGCTGGCACTCCGGACATCTTCACCATCAGCTTGAGAATCGGACTCCGAAGTTCGATTCAATCGAAACTCAATTCGTTTCGAATGGTCACAGTCCACAGAAGCGAGAAGAGCCAGTTGAAAATCAATATCTTTCGAATCACTATGCCGATTCATTAAAATTGGCCCGTTCAATATGGGCCCATTCAATATGGACCCTGACAGACGGTTAGCCAAATCGCTCGTCTTGTCGCCAGCATCACCAGGTGTACCATGGGCTGACTCTGAACTCCCGATCGTTACCACCAGACTCATCGAAGGGCCTAACCGTGTAAGCACATCTCCCGAATCGGCCAGATTTTCGACACGCAGATATTTGTCCCTATCTCCAGCAAAATCCAAAGCAGCCGTCCATGGCCACCTTCCTCGTGTTGAAGCAAATCCTGAAATCTGCTCACTCGAACCGGCCAATATGCAAGGAAATTTCTTGTTTGCGACCGTAGCCTGATTGGCAAATTCACGCTGCCCCTCCTCATTTCCGGCATACGTATAGTAAAGAATCAAATCCGGGTCCAATCGCAAACGCTTTGTAGCTTTGCGCCACAATGATTTTTTTAATGCCAATGTGGACGCACGATCCAACGTACATCGGTATCTGGCTTCGTTGGCAGCAAAAATGGGAATTGATTTCTGCTCATCTCCGAACTCAAATCGGGCCGCTTTCCCAGTCGTAAGGCGAACCGGCTCCCCCACAGGGCCCGTCTCATCCAACCATTGAGCATCCACACGGCCTTGAAAAACGTGAACTTCCGAACGCTCATCCGGGCGCACCTCCACCGCGAATTTTGTGCCCCGATCGATCACTCTGGCATTGGGTGTTTCCACCATATAGCCAATCGCACTCTTCGGAATGATCGCGGTCAGTTTTCCCGAACTAAGATAGCTGTGACCAAGATGCGACAGTTCAAAAACGACCGGCCCTTGCAGAATCACCTGAGCACCGTCACGGTACTTGATTTCCACCAATCCTTTGGCCAACTTAAGTTGTTGGCCACCATTTAATTCCGCACCTATTTCTGGAGCCCTGTCAGGCTCCATCCACTGACAATCTTGCCCCCTGATGAGTCGGGCAATACTACCCGTCGCCACAGGCTCCGTGGTGGCTAGCCGCTCAAATAAACGCCGTCCGGGAGGAGTCAAGGTGGCCATGATCACCAGAGCTAGTAGTGTCACCAGACCGGCAGTCGATAACGAGGTCGCTGTTATGTGTTTCGTAGCAACCGCCTGCAGGTCCATCAACATGTAACCTGCATGGACCCATTTATCTCGTCCGCTGCTTTTCGAGGCGTCTGCTGTTATAGAAATAGATGCCTGTTTGGAATCTTGGGGCCTGAAAGGTGAATTTTTTGCCCCACCGCCCTTATGCTTAGGAGCCAGGCTATCGTGGCTGGACATGCCCTTGTAAGAATGCGTTGGCAACACTTCATAAGCGCAAGCCGCGGCCAAAGCTCCATGCAAATTACGGTACAGAATATACAATTGCCGAGAAGAGGCACTAATCCGCAAGTAAACCTGCAACAACCGAAATTGATCCGAGGTAACCGTGCCATCAAAAAGGGCAGAGCAAAGCGTCTCCACTTCTAATTCTTGAGTCGCGGATAACCGTTTTAACGTTGCCGCTCCTTCGCCAACACTCTTTTGATAACACTCCAGTAGTAGATGCCGAATTCTCTGAAGTGACTTTCTCACCGTACTGACAGCACAATTCATTTTTCCAGCCACTTGCTGCACTGTGGTGTTGTCCTGGTAACGGTAATAGAGCAACACTCTAGGCCTCTCGGGCAGTTTCGCCAGGCAAGTTGGCAGGCACTCACGCTGACTTTGCAATATATCCCTCATCGAACGGAGCTCTCGATCGAGTTTGCTCACCACATCCGCACTGAAACAGAGCCATTCTTTCTTGCGTCGCTGGCGATACTTAAGTACTTCTTCCTTAGCTTCGCGCGTGGCCCAATCGATAAAATTCTTCCCCTGCTTATCCTGCTCGCCCTGCTCGCCCTGCTCCCCCTGTTGATCTTGTTGAGCTTGTTGAGCTTGTTGAGCTTGTTGAGCTTGTTGAGCTTGCCCAAATTTTCTCCACAGGACCAAATGGGTTGCCTCCATCACACTGATGGCATCAGTCCATTGGGGCATCAAGGCCAACACATAAGAAAACAAAGCTTGTTGATTGCGCGCGTACAACCGGATAAACCGCTCGGTACGGTTTCTCTCCGATTCCAAAGCACTTTTAAGCTGTGTGGGCATGCTTACCACGAGATCGTTAACCCTTGCATTCAAAGTACCAGATCACACGAAAATTCCATTCGATGTGACTTCACCCCCAGCCTGGTTCTACCGAGTTTCATTGTACCCCGGTCGAGGAAAGGGGCCACTTATAGGTAAGAAAGACTCGCTGCAAAATCGCAAAATGGACGACTGGCGTTTGGTCAAGCCTTACTTTTGGGATTGCTGCAGTTATAAGTACTAGCAGGGCAAAGTTTATTTGTGCGTCAACCCAAAAAGAAAGTTTGACAAAGCACTAGTGGTATAACACATTCTCTAATTACCAGCTACAAAATGGCTGTTTGCCCTTCTGCAGATGGGTCTGTGTGGTGAACCCTCTGGGGTAAGAACGCACTTCCATGCCCTCACGGTATTGCCCTACGCAGCAAAGGACGATTTGCCATTGTCAGAAGCGACTTCCAACAGCGCCTCCAGCAGTTCGACAGTGCGCAGCGTGGCTCCTTGCTGGCTGGCGACAAACTGCCGGGCCCGGTTGCCCAATTGGTGGGCCCACGGAGCATCTTCCAGTGCTCGACGGATAAAGGTCGAAAGGGCTGCTGGATCGTCAAGGACTTCGGCGGCATTTGCAGCGAGCAACTGTGCGACAATGTCACGGAAATTCCGCGTATTGGGTCCGAAGCAGGTCGCCACTCCATAAGCGGCCGGTTCGATCATGTTCTGCCCGCCGCGATTGCCGAACGTACCACCGACGAATCCAATGTGCGCCGTGCCCCACCAAGCGCCCAGTTCGCCGATCGTATCAACCAGAACAACAGAATATGGTGAAGGATTATCCGTAGACACTGACGAACGTCCCAACTCAGAACGCCTGCACCAGGGTAGACCACTCTCTTTGAGTAACTGAGCTACTTCGTTAAATCGCTCCGGATGTCGTGGCACCAACACCAAACGTAGCTGAGGATAGTCCGCCACAAGCTCAGTAAATACTTGCAGGACAATCTTTTCTTCTGGTTGCTGTGTACTGCCAGCCAACCAGATCACATCGGACGATTTGTAATGGGCCAACTTCTTCAATTCCTGCGTCTTCGGATTATTGCGATCCGATTGGGCACCATCGTATTTGAGCGAACCGATCACATGCAGGGTTGTGGGGGCCGCTCCCAGGTAAGCAAACCGCTGAGCTACTTCAGAATTCTGAACCGCTACCAAATCGACCTGCCGCAGCAAGGCAGCCAGCAATGTTCGGATGCGGCGGTAACCACGAAAACTTGTGTCGCTTAACCTGCCGTTGACGATTGCTACACGTGCTCCTTGTTTTTGGGCAGCACGAATCCAATTAGGCCACAGCTCCAGCTCTGCCAGTACCAGCAGGTCAGGCTGCACACGCTGTAAAGCAGCATGCACAGCCCAGCTAAAATCAAGGGGGGCGTAGAACACCGCGTAATCAGCATATTTAGAGCATGCCAAGTCATATCCGGATTTTGTTGTGGTCGAAATAACCAGTCGCCAATCTGGATGCCGAGTGCTCAAGTCTCGAATCATGATGGCAAGTAAGTTTACCTCGCCAACACTTACTGCATGGAGCCAGATCGTAGGCCCCTGCCAGGAGTTGCGTGGCACTCGACCCAGAAACTTTTCAGCAAACCCTTCACGATACTTGCCGTGCCGGTACGCCGACCACACAATCCAGGGAGAACCGATTAAAAGCAACAACAAGTAGACGCCATTCAAGAGCCAAGAAATGCATCCAGATAGGATGCCAGTTAGGAGTTGTGCCATTTGGGATTCCTTTCCCTCTTTGCCAAACGCATCTTGGAGCATGGACGCGCACTTAGGGTTGGTCAGACACTAATTGAGCGTTCCTTCGAGTTATTAGCGTTCATTAGCGGTTCTTCTGCTGTCTAAAACAAACCGCTAATGAACGCTAATACACGCTAATAATAATTTTTGGCAAGCCTAAGTACCGCTATCGGGGCTAGCTCTTCATACAACAGTTTTTGTATTTCTTGCCGCTTCCACATGGGCAGGGCTGGTTTCTGCCGACTTTTTCTTGGCGATTTCGAATGGGTTCTATTTTTTGCTGTGACCCTGAACCTTCGATTGCCGTCTGCTGTTGCTGGGCAATTTCGGAAGTACTGGGCGCCTCTTCATGAATGGCCGACGACTCCACCCATGTGCTACCGACGAAGCCTTCATCGAGTTGCTCCATCTTAAAGATCAAATCGGTCACATAATTGCCAACCGAGCTCCACATCCCCTCAAATAATTTCATCCCTTCGCGTTTGTATTCCACCTTGGGATCGACCTGAGCATAACCACGCAAACCGACACTGCTGCGTAAGTGGTCCATCGTCAACAGATGCTCTTTCCAACCACTGTCCAAAATCTGCAACAACAGGGACCTCTCCATACGCCTCATCTCAGGGCGGAACTTGTCTTCTACTAACTGCGACACGCGTTGCCGGGCGCCTTGCAGATCGAGTTTGGCCAGTTCCACATCGAGTTTCTTATCAGCCAATTCGCACGATTGATTCAACCATTGCGTGAGATCATCCAGTTGGCCATTGTTGCTAGTAGCTTGTCCCAATGTCACTTCGGGGCCAGCTTCAGCAAATAGGACCTCCACACGTTCCAGTGCTTCTTCTGCGACTTGATTGGCACGCACGTTATTGTGCTGACTCAGTTCCAACAGCATCTGATGAATCTCGTCACGCTGCTTGTTACGCAAATCATCCATGGTAAGCTGCGCTCCGAAGCGGTGGGCAGCCCACTCGACCAATTCTTCCCGCTGGAATCCCTGTTTGTGGCCACTCCGGTCATGGGAGGCAAAACGATAGAGGCCGGCTAGAACCGGATATTCCGACTCCCGGGAGTCGTAGGCCCCCTGCACTTTTTTGTGTGCCAACTCTATGAACTGAGACTTTTCCAACTTGGCCATTTCATCGACCCCCAGTTCAATGCCGAACTTTTCACGCAACCAGGAACTCGACGTTTCAACTCCAAAATTCTTATCCAGGAAACGGGCACATTCCGACAGCTCAATCTTACCGATTGCCTCGTTTGCTTTGACAATCAGCTGCTCACCCAACTGATCGCGGCCAATTTTTTTCAACTCACGATCACGGTAGTTTGTCCCCCATCGTGTATTGGACCACTTGGCCAGAGCTGACCAGTTCCATTCCTCTTCCACTTCTTCGGGAAGATTCTCTTCAATCGCATCAAACACATGGGTATCCGCCATGCGATACGCTGAATCTCGTGCCAAACGCTCCGCGTCTTCGTAACTCAAATTACGAAAATCACGTTGTTCCAGCTCAATGCCCAGGATATTGCCGGCCACTGTGGCAAACGACTCCAAGCCATACTCTAATTCGAGAAAGAGCTGCAATTGGTCATCGATCTGATTGGCAATCATTTCCATGATCAGATCACGACAATTGACACCGTCCAGAATTTGCTGGCGATAGCCATAGACCCGCTTGCGCTGCTCATCCATCACCTCATCGTATTCGAGCAAGTTTTTGCGAATTTCAAAATTTCGCTCTTCGACTTTCTTTTGAGCTCCCTCCAATCGCCGAGTCACCAGCTTGCTCTCGATGGCTTCCCCTTCCTGCATACCGAAACGTGTCAGCACGTTCTTCACCCATTCACCCGCGAAGATGCGCATCAAATCATCTTCTAAGGACAAATAAAACCGACTGCTGCCCGGATCACCTTGTCGACCACAACGGCCGCGCAACTGCAGGTCGATACGGCGAGATTCGTGTCGCTCAGTACCAATGATGTGTAGTCCGCCTAACTCCTTGACACGACCACCGTTTTCTTTCATCTTTTCACGACGTTCAATCTTCGCAACCAATTCATCCCACTCGTCGGCGGGCACCTCGAGCCGGGTAGGATACTTGTCCTGTAATCCGGCCCATGCCATTGTTTCAGGGTTGCCCCCTAGCACGATATCGGTACCACGACCGGCCATGTTGGTCGCGATCGTAACCGCATTCTCACGCCCCGCCTGGGCAACTATTTCTGCCTCACGCTTATGCTGCTTTGCGTTGAGTACTTCATGCTTAACACCACGCTTGTTCAGCAAGTTAGAAATCCGTTCACTTTTTTCGATCGAAACCGTGCCGACCAGAATGGGCCGACCAGGATTTTCTACCTGGACAATTTTATTGCGCGGCACCGATTCCGTCTTGCGGCCCTCCAATAAATCCAATGTGACCGAATCCTCATCCTCCCGTTTCAGCATGCCGACGATCAATTCGCCATTCTTCATTTCGATGGTCGTATAACGACTAATTCGTTCGATTTCGTCCGCGATCGCTATATACTTCTCTTTTTCGGTGCGGTAAATCACATCGGGGTACTTCGTACGCTGCATCGGTCGGTTGGTTGGCACACCGATTACGTCGAGCTTGTAAATTTTCCAGAATTCTCCCGCCTCGGTCAGGGCAGTACCGGTCATGCCAGAAATTCGGTTGTAAAGCTTGAAGAAATTCTGCAGTGTGATCGTCGCCAAGGTCTGATTTTCTTCCTTGACCTGCACTCCCTCCTTTGCTTCAACCGCCTGGTGCAAACCGTCACTCCACTGCCGCCCCTCCATCAACCGGCCGGTGAACTCATCGACGATGACAATACCCCCCTGCTTGATCACATAATTGACATCAAGCTTGTAAAGGTGGTGGGCCTTCAGTGAATTGTCGATCAGATGGGGCCACTGCATGTTGCCCGCCGTGTAAAAACTCTCGACTCCCGCTAATTTCTCCGCAGCTCGGATCCCCTCATCGGTCAGGTGGGCACTGTGCTCTTTTTCCTTAACTTCAAAATGGGTTCCCAATTTCAATTGTCGAGAAATTTTATCGGCTTGGACGTATTTGCTGATATCGTCGCGTGCAGGACCAGAAATAATCAGCGGCGTACGCGCTTCATCAATGAGAATATTGTCCACTTCGTCGACGATCGCATAGTTCAAGCGCCCTTGGGCTTGCTGATCTCGTTTGGGATAGCGATCATCATCACGGGCTGCCATGCGCATATTGTCGCGCAGATAGTCAAACCCAAATTCGTTATTGGTACCGTAGGTAATATCACATGCATACGATTCTTGACGATCACCTGGCTCCATCCCACTTTGAATGTTTCCCACCGTCAGCCCCAGCCCTGTGTAAATCGGAGCCATCCATTCCATATCACGGCGTGCCAAGTAATCGTTGACCGTAATGATATGCACACCCTTACCTGAAATCGCATTGAGATACGCCGGCAACGTGGCCACCAAAGTCTTGCCTTCTCCTGTCACCATTTCGGCAATGTTGCCTTCATGCAGAATCATACCGCCCATCAACTGAACGTCGTAATGCCGCATCTCCAGAAACCGACGCCCCGCTTCCCGGCATACCGCAAACGCTTCAACCAGCAAGTCGGCAAGCGTTTCTCCTGCCTCAAGACGCTCACGAAACAGGAGCGTCTCCGCCCGGAGTTGCTCATCGTCCATGACCTCATACTTGGATTCCAAGGCATTGATGGCCGCCACTTTTGGCTGCAATCGTTTGAGGTAGCGCGCATTGGCAGAGCCAAACAGCGTGGTAATCGCTTTCTCAAAGCCGCCAAGGATACCATTTCCAATGCCGGCTAAAACTTCCCAGATTCGTTCCAATACTTCCATCATTCGCTCGTAATGTGGCTGCAGCGCGTGTCCCTACGAAAAGTCACTACGAAACGCCCCTGCGAAATGCCCCTACGAAATGAGCGAGCGCAGGACTACTGAAATTTGGCGCAACAGCAATGCAGCAAAAAGCTTACACCGTTTTGGCAAACTGGTCAAGGTAGGCTGGCCGTGGGTACTGGGGCACTCGCTACCGCCCCTCACCGCTGCAAGATGGGCAGATAATTGTTGGGGACTTGCAAGATGATACAAGCCATAGCAGTACCATATTCTGAGCAGATCGCATCGCCCCAGGAACCATCGGCCAACTGTCGCGTAAGTAGTTGATTACGAATGGCCGGGTACCAAGTGAGCCAACGTTCTTCTCCTGCATGCCACATAGCTTGTACGGCGTAATAATGACCATAGAAATAATACGGTGTGCGTAGACGTACTTTCGAATGGGCTGATGTTGGATCGGGAAGAAATTCATCTAAATAGGACAGGCCTTGGCTCAACTCTTTGCCCATGTAGATGCCCCCATTGGTGTAGGCCACAACACCCGCAGCCGAACGGGCAAACTGACTGCCCCCACGGATTGGGGCATTGGTTGCCGCTGCCGAAGGAGCCTCTCCAGATCTCATGTAACGAAATCCACCATCGACATTCTGACATGCTTTCACATAGCCCAAGGCCTGATCGATCGTTTTTTTGGGAACTGCAAATCCCGTATTACGGGCAGCCCGTAAGGCCATCACCTGGCAAACGGTGACCGACAAGTCGGCATCTTGTGGCCGAGGCTGATAACGCCACCCTCCTTCATCATTCTGTGTCCGAATGATCAGCCCAACCGCATCGGACAATCGATCGCGCAAGTCTTTACGCATGCTCATTCCGTAGGTTTCACATAAAAACAATGTCGCAAACCCATGGCCATACATGGGACCCCGCTCAGACTCTGTAGGCGCACTGATCAAGCCGTTGTCGCTAATATTTGCCAGCAGATAGTTCATGCACTTATCAATGGCATCGCCATACGGCCCACGTCCAGGTGTGCTGCCGCTCGACAGATAAGCCAGACCCGCCAGACTGCATACCGCCACATTTCGCCGATAACCGTTGGTGCCAAAGGAACCATCCTCCAATTGTTGTCCAACCAGATAAGCAAGCCCTTCATCAATGGTCTGCTGCGTCTCATGGGTAATTAATTTTACCGGAACCATTTCTCTTGCCTGGCCTATGACACGCATGCATCGGGCGTAAAACCCAAGACAACAACTGAGCACAATACACAACCTGAGGCTGCGCCAAAATAATGAACCACCTATCGTTTCGCGCACGCCCATCATGGTCCACTCCGTTGGGACTTGCGCGGGGCACCAGCGGTTGGCGGCGTGGCTAATGCATGAAAATAGGCGCCAATTTCCGACGCATATTGGGGTATAAATTCCGCACTCACTGGCTGCATTATCTGTTGTCGCTCTCGCTCCGGCAGCGCACCCCACAAATCGTCAACGAGCGATCCGATCGATGCAGGCAGCAAATGAGTGGTCGACTGAGAATTGGCAGGCCCTGAAGCGTGCGACGCTGGTGCCGATCCCGCCAGATCGCTGCTACGCGAATCATCTGGCTGCAGGTTCTCCAAACTGAAATTGCGCTCGGCGGATTGCTGCAACTGCGGTGAACTCTCTTGGGCTGTTTGGTTAGGCTGGTTACCCGCAAGTTGCGCGGCAAGCCTTTGCAACTGTTCCAACGCCTGTTGCTCGATTTCCAACGCGCGACCCAAACGGTGTTGAGATAGTTGGTCGGCCGCCGCCTGCAACGTTGCCTGGATCGTATACCGGCGGGCTGCACGTGCCACACCGGACATTCGTCGAGCTGCCTCCAGCGATGCCTGAGTCCGGCTATCAGCAGCAGACTCCAATTGGGTAATCAGCCGATCTGTTCGCTGTGCTAATTGATGCTCCATGGCGATCACCTGATCCCATAAGGCGGCTTGTTGCGAGGGGGATAGAGGGGTTCGGCCCGACCCAACCGCGGCAGGATCGGTCCCTATTTGTGAGGCCAGCCCTTGCCGATACTGTCGGATCAGCCGGCTCTGCCGGATCACTTGTCGTTGATCGTGTTCAAGTTGCTGCAACTGGTGCGTCAACTGATGGAGTGTATTCCAATGAGTCAGTTCTCTCAGCAAATGCTGCAACTGGCCGATCACGGCCTCTTGCTTTTGCAAAATCTCAACCCGTCTCGTGGTGTACGAAGAAGGAACTGGCGTGCGAGGGTCTGACGGTTGGTTCGCATCGTCGGCTGGCGTAAAGGAAATCGACAACAGCAGATAATGCATACTCGTTTCAATGCCAGGAAGCACCGACCGAGCCAGATCGGTCAAATCGGATTGCAGCCAGTCCAATAATCGATCGGACTCCGGATCGACCAATGGGTTTTGATTTAACATAAGCAGCAACTCATCGACCAATTGCACGGCCCCTCGGCGATGGCGAAGTTCATTGGGCCTGTCTAACCACTGGGCAACCTGCCGTTGCCAGACCAGCATTTCCGCTGAATCCGATTCACTACGAGTCTCGACATACGGCAGCGTTTCGGCCAGAAGTCGATCATGCACTGTCTGTTGAGTTTCCAACGCGTTGGTAAGGCGATTGACAAGCAATGCCTGACGTTGCTGCACAACACTTAACCAGGCCGATTGCGATATTACATGCAGACGCAATGGCCTGGCGGTTAGCCCTAATTGCGAAGCACGTTTTCCTGCGCGGGTAAAAAAATCACGAGCCTGCGCCTGAACAAGTAGTGTTTGTCCCGACTGGTAACCTCGACCGGCCAGATCGAGTGTCGCCGGGAGCTCCAGAACGGTTGTCTGCTCCTGCGAAGTGAAAGCAGAAGCATGATCAGATTGGGGAAACAACACCTGAAGATTCTCCTCTTGCACTAGCGCAGTTTCAACCAACTGACATGTGAGCGCTACTTCACTCAACCCATGGTCGTCGGTAGCACGTACAATCAGCTTAACTTGCGCCTCGGCGACCACCGTCAGATCGTCAACCGGTTCGATCCATTCGACATGCGGTGGCATGTCGGCGGCAACTTCCAGCGACAAAGAATGCTGGGCACATGTGGTCCAACCATCTTGAGTCGTCAGTTCTAACCGATACTGTCCACTTTCGTGAGCAGCCCACACACGGCTCTCATCTTGTAGAGAACCGATACGAAATGACTGGCCATCGTCGTCTATCTGGCCTTTGAAGGAAAGCTCTTGACTCTCAGTAGAATTCCTTCTTTTCCTGGGGGATGTCTCTCGTTCCTTGTAGGACATCTCTCGCTGTGGCTGCTCCGGTTGCTGCCGCAGAAGCCGAATCTCGGCCAAAGGCACACTCGCCTTTCCCACAACCTCCAACCTTGAACCGGCTAGAATTCGATAGGCTGAATTTCTATACGCTCGATTTTGGTAGAAGGGTACGAGGTTCGTTGCCGCGTGCCCCGTATAGCCGGGTGGCCGGACCTTGACCTGTAGTGATTCCATCCGGGGCTGCGCAACCACTTGTACCGAATGCCACGGCATGTCTCGATCGTCACCCCCGGTGACCCTAAACTCCAATGGAGAAGTCGCGACCAACCTGCGTACCATCATCGCTTGACCGGTACGGACCATAGATTCCACTGTTTCTTGCCCGAGAGGTGAAGCCTGCAAATTCGAACTACGTTGCAAATTCGAGCTGCGCAGCGGGCGATAGTGAATCCAAACGTCGGCAGGCAGTTTACCTCGCAAATTTCGCACCCGCACTTCAAACTCTTCACCCGCAACGACAAACTGGAGTGGATCGACCAATTGCAACTCCACACGACGTGGCCACTGGTCTTGACCCAATGGATGAAACAGCCGGGCAACTCCAATCTGCAAAGTCTGTGGGACTAACACGGCAACGCTTCCAACCAGGAAGACCACCACTCCCAGGACCAAGAGGGCACGCCTCAGTTGGCGTTTGGGCATAAGCAGATCCCAATTCACCTCTTCGACTTCATGGGCCACACGCAATTTCACCGCCCGCCTGAGTGCTGCCGAACCATGCGTTACGGCCAGAGAGTGATCACCCCGATTTTCATTTTCTTCAAGTTTGGAAAACTGAACCGCACTGGCAAGTCGGTCGCCCAGTTCGGGATAAAAGCTTTCCAGTTGCAAGGCCACATGCAATGGCAAAATCTTGGGTAAACCTGTCAGCAGACGCCCAATTGCCCACAGTCCACTACCCAACAGTGTGGCGGTTGCTAACAACCTAAGAACGGACCAGCGAAAGCCCAAGATAAAGTCACCCATTATCAGCACACTTGCCACCAAAATCACCATGACCAGAACCCAACAAATTCCCACAATCGCACGCCGCCAAGTCAGGCGACGACATGTTCGATCGAGTTGATTGAGGTACGACATTGGAGTGTGGAGTGTGGAGTGTGGAAAGTAATAGGAATTCGTATTTTGCATAGGCAGCGTAAATATTTTTTTCTCAACCCTCAACTACAACAGTCCCCTACGTCGCCGCAGGATCCATTCGGTGGCGAGTAATCCTACCAATAGCCCTATCACCGTATGGATACCTGCCAAACGGTAGGGTGGATAGTGTTCCCACGGAACGAGGTGCGCGGGCGGCAACTCCTCGGGCAAGCGGACAGCCGCTTGCAAGGTATAGGCTTTACCATGAGTTTCGCGAGCTGCTGTCAACAAAGTCTGTCGATCGACCGCTAGCCGGGCCAACTCCCAGGGGGGCGCATTGACCTTGAATCGTACCGTGGCCTGTGGCTTGAGGGAACTGCGCTCGGACGGATACCGATCGGCGTGTACTTCGGGATGCTCCGCATGAATATCGGCCTTCACCAAAGTGGGAAGCCAATGCAGTTGATGTTCACCAACTGGCAACTGACGCAGCGTAGTTTCAAATAGTCCGCGCCGATCCCTGCGCCGCTGCAATTCCAAGGACCGACCGGTTTGGGCAGAACTTTCCCATTGCAACACCAATGGCCCCTCGGCAGGCGCTTGAGTCGGATCGTGAAACTGTGCTCGTACGTGCACCACCGTCCCGAGTTGATACACTTGGGCATCGGTTTTCAGCCATAGACCCGAGGCACGATCCACCAGTTTTCCACGTGCTAAACGGCGTACGGCCTGTCCCCAATAACGGGCAAAGATGTGGTCATCCGTTCGGTAACGCATCCGCCAGCTCTCATCGGTCAAGTGCATCATGACTTCGCCAGCGCCAACAAATTGCCGTACTACGACCGGCCATCGATCCGCGGCAGTGAGAGAAGCCACCTCCACCAGTCGCTGGGCACCCGGTTTCAACTGCGCGGTTTCCCATATCCAGGAGAACGATGGGAGTTCGTTCCACACTGCTTGCGAAGCGGCAGGCGTACTACCTAATTGAAGGGCCAAATCACGAATTCCCTCGACGGTGGGTATCAAGGCATAGGTTCCAACCCTGCCTGCACCCTCGTAGGTTTGAATCGGCAATAGCACGTTCAACTCAGAATTAGCCCGGTACGCCCGTGGCATATATCGGGGCCCCGCCAGCAAGGCCAGGCCACCGCCCTGCTCGTTCACCCAATGGAACAAACGGGGCCAAAACGAACGCGGAATCAGTTCGGGATCGACATCTCCCCAAATCACTACATCGTAAGCCAACAATTCCTGTTCCGCCAACGGAAAGTGTGAAAGGGCTGCCGCATCGACGGCTGCAAATTGACGATCTGCCTGTTGCAACCAAACACTTGCCTTCAGGGCCGGATCGCGTCGAAGCATTTGCTTGAGCGCTCGAAATTCATAGCTGGGCCCCGACTGAACCAACAGTACGCGAATGGGTTCATCATGCACTTGCACTGTCAACAACTGGCGATTGTTCTCCAAATTTGTTTCCGCAGAAACGAATGAGGACGTATGAGTTGGCCGTGGCGCTGTCGGCAGTAGCTTGATTTGCATTTCCAGAGAAAGTTTTCCCGCCTCAGGAGGACGAGTCTGCAATCGCACCTGCTTACCTTCACCAGTCGGAGGAAGCCCGATAGTTGTTTGATCGAGAATCTGACCGCTTGCCGTATCACGAAGTATCACCTCCGCCGACTGGCCTCTCAGGGCCACTGCGCGGACAACCGTTTCAACCGACAAGGAATCGCCCAGAAATAAAGTTTCCGCAGCAACTGGTCGGCCGAGTGCCACATCGGCCAATGGTTGCTCACTACCAACCGCGACCGTATAAATCGGAACCCCCTGATTGCGTGCATGCACCGCAGTTGCTACTAAGGTCTCGCCGCGGGTGCCGACACCATCGCTCAACAAGACAATCGCTGCGGGGCTGGCTCCCATCGGACCAGCTCTGGGGATACCCGTATCTGGCATTCGTTGCAGAGCAAAATCGATCACGTCTCCCAGGCGGGTCGCAGCCGGATGCCGTGGGTCTGAATTTCCTTCATCCGGAGATAATACATCTGCTGGAAGCAAATCGCGCAATAGTTCGTTGAGACCCTGGGTACCGGTCGGCTCCAGTCGACGAAATTTCTCATCGAAAACCACCAGCTCCACATGGTAGTATTCCTCAAGACGTTGCAGACATGAGGGCTGGCCTGCCAACAGGTATTGAACTATGCGGGCGAAACGACTTGATCCGGTCGACCTCATTGTGGATGGATCGGTCTGCCAGGCAGGCTGCAACATTTGCTGACCATTTTGCTCTGGAATAACCTGCATCGGATCGATGTGATTCATACTCGCCGATCGATCGACCAGCAAGGCCAAAGCCGGTTTTCCCATTCGGGTGCGCTCGATGGTTGGATCAACCCACAACACTATCAACAGCCCCAGAACCCCCAGGCGAATCACCGTCAGAACCACTACGCGTTTCATTCGACTCTGCCCAAGGGCATCTTGACTGGCTACTTTTTTGTATTCTAGTGCATAAAAAAACACAACCCATGCTAAAACAGCGACCAGCCCCAACACCAAGAGCCAAGAGGAAACGAACCTCGACCAGTGAATTTGCCACTGAACAAACATCATCCCCAACTCCTTCCCATCGACCAGGCCAAACATTGCTCACAGAGCAGCCCGATCAAGGCAGCGCCAAACAGGGTACTACCCAAAGGAAGTTCTCTGTTGTCTCGCTGGGTCACAGCCGATGGTGTCAAAGGGAACGATGGGGGTAGTTGATTGGGCCTGACCGTAGTCAAGTCGCTTTCTCCTCTCCCCGTATCAGGATTGATTGCATGAAGATTTGCCGCATAACGAAAATTGACTCTGTTGGGTGACTTCTCCGATAGGATCGAGTAGATTCCACAGCGATCCGTTGCCGACAGTAACACGTGCTCATCGGTCGATAACACATCTTTCCCCAAAGGCGTCTTCACCCACAACTTCGAGGCTGCTGCTTCAGTTCCCAACTTGGACCTCGGCAACTCGAGTGGCTCACCCACTAGACGATTAAACCTATCCTGTCCCTCTCTTGCTATGACCTGTTTCAGTAAGTCACGAACCATCGGCAGAAAACTGGGACTCACTGCCCAACTTGACCATGGCATGCCTGCCATATTTCGTGCTGCCAAGGAACCCGGCAAGGCAACCACGGCCACTCGGCCCACACCCAAGGTGCCCATGACAATCGCCGGATCACCCGTGTCAAAAGCGAATGCCGTACTCCAGGATGGCTGGGCCAAATCGTGTCCCTCCGATTGAAGCAAAGTGATTTTGACATACTTGGCCACGCTCACTTGAGTGAAACCTGCATTGGGATGATCACGAAATGGGGCAATCAGCGGATGACGATATTCAAGTGGATCCCAATGAACACCCTGCACTTCAATCGCTGGCCCCATTTGCACGGGTATCTGTGGCAACAGCAGCGCGCCCGTCGAACGATTAAGCGTCGAACGATTAAGCGTCGAACGATTAAGCGTCGAACGATTAAGCGTCGAACGATTCAATATATCCTGCCGAATCGTGGCCCCTGGGGCGACAAGCATGCTGGGATTTCCATCATCGCCTAAGAATATTAGCAATGCACCACCATGGTGCACATAATCTGTCAGGCGTTGTGTTTGCTGACGTTGAATCTGAGCCACATTGCATGCCAACACAGCGTCGTACTGAGATAAGTCCGCCTCTGCCAGTCGGCTTACCGCAATTTGATCAACACGAAAGAGAGGCTGCGTTGATGGATGCATTGCATTTGTTGAAAGCTTAGGTTGTGAAATCAGCGCTCGGGTCAGATCGGTGGCTGCTGCCCGCTGACCTTCCAAACACAGTACATGAACCTGCCGGTGTACCTCGAGCATCCGCCAATGCTCGTCATCCAGTGGTAAATCGTCGTGCGGTTGGCAGGATACATGCACCACATGTTGCCCCGGATCTACCAGTTGAGCTTCAAAGCGAACCACCCCTTCTTCGCCATCAGAAAGATCTAGAGAATGTTGGGCCACTCGCTGGCCATCGATAGACAATTCGACATGGGTCACCGAATTGGAGTGCAAGCCGAATGCACGCAGCGAAGCTTCTATCGTTATCGGCATCCGCACCGATAGCAGAGGAGTCTCGGTGGTCACTCGGGTAATTGCCACATTGCTGGCCGGCCTGCGGGACTCATGACTGTCTATTTCACTGGAACTCAAAGGGAGCTCTAGCGGAAGAACCCACAATTCACATTGTGCCTGCAACTGTTGGCAAAGCGTCTGCACTTCGTTTGAAGTGGCAGCATCCTCCCACGTATTGTTGCCCAAGTCGCTCACCACACAGACCTGGTGATTTGTTTCTTTCGACAACACCTGCCTGGCATGCAAAATCGTTTGCAGGGCAGCCTGCAAACCAACGTTCAGTTGGGCCGAAGTATGGCTCACCTGCAACTGATCCACGGCCGACAGCGCGGCAGCGGCATCGATTGCCATATATCCTGGCCAATTTTTTACTGCGCTGGCTTTTTTTGCCTTACCTGCCCAACCCAGCACAGAAAACTGAGTGTCTGCAGGTGCTGAACGAATGATCTGCCGCGCCAGCTGACGCGCCTGCGCGAATCGTGATAAACCACTCTGGCCATTTTCATCAACCAATCGGCATCCCATCGAATACGATTGATCGATCAATAACAATAGATGCATGCGCGCGTTCTGGCCGATATTCCACCCAACTTGCCGTAAAACGGGCTGAGCCGCAGCCAGAGCTATCAGCAACAGGATTAAAGTACGTAACACCAACAACATCCACTGCCCGAGTCGCACCTGCCGCGAGCGTACACGGATTGCTTCGTGCAACAACTGCATCGCTGCCCAAGGGATTTGCTGGGGTCTACGAGACCACCAGCGATGGATCCACCATGGCAAAACGATCACCACCAGCCAGCCCAACATCGAGGGGCTAAGAATTTCCAATCCGGACAAGTTCATGGGCGCCTCGTCAACAACTGCTTCAACGCCAATACGGGAGACTGGTCGGTTCGAACTAACAGGTAATCAACTTGCTCATTTCGACAACCGGCTCGTATTTTCTGCAGAAAATTTTCCATCGCTGCCAGATAAGCCTGTCGAATCCCTCGCGGTTGAGCCACCAGGTTGCCCAACGATTCCAGTCCCTGAAACTGAGCCGTCCGCTCAAAGGGAAAATCCAATTCGGCCGGATCGAGCAGTTGCAACACCATGACTTCATGACGCTGATAGCTCAAATGCTTCAGGCCAGCGAGTACCCTCTCTACCTGGTCGAGTAAGTCACTGATCACAATCACCACACTCCGCTGTCGCAAACAGCCGGCCAGTTCCTGTAAGGAGTCTCCGATCGAAGTATTTCCTCGACAATGGGTCTGTTCCAAACTGTGAATTAACTGCAATCGCATTCCTTGCCGGTTGCTCGCAGGCAACTGCCGACACGTCTCATTGCCTGCCGTGACCAGACTCACTCGATCCCCTCCGCGCAACACGAGATGCGCAAACGCCACCGCCAGACACTGAGCATACTCCCACTTTGAAAGAGATGCCGGGTCGCTCTGGTACGCCATACTTTCACTCGCATCCACCATCAACATACAAACCAAATCAGTCTCTGCTTCGGACTGTTTAAGATATACCTTGTCGGTCCGACCATATATTTTCCAATCGATGTATCGTAGATCGTCACCAGGCGTATACTCTCGATGCTCAGCAAACTCAGCCGAATATCCTCGACCGGCACTGCGATGATGGCCTGAAAGATAACCATCCACCAGCTTTCGAGCCCGCAGATCAAGCCCCTCAAGACTGGCCAGCATGACCGGATCAAGAATTTCGTCGGGGATGTTATTGCTCACAACTTTGGGCTTTCAGTGCCAGTTCCTACATATATTCACTTTGCGTGTACAATCACCCAGCTTCCACGGCAATTGTTTCCAACAGATGCTCCACGATCTGATCGGATGTAACTCCCTCGGCTTCGGCTTGAAAGTTCGTTAGTATCCGATGACGCAGCACCGGCAATGCAACACTTCGCACATCCTCGACACTTACGCAATAACGGCCATGCAGTGCAGTACGCGCCTTGGCGGCCAACACCAACATCTGGCTGGCCCGCGGGCCAGCGCCCCATTGAACATAACGGCTAACCAATTCGGAAGTTGGTCCCGACCGCGTGCGTGTATGCCGTGCTAACCGCAATGCATATCGAGCCAGGTGGTCAGCCACAGGAATCCGTCGCACCAATTGGGTCATTGCCAATAGTTCCTCTGCCGATAGCGTTGCTGTGATCTTAGGCGTAAAATCTGCAGTGGTTTGCTTAACAATTTGCAACTCCTCATCTTCGCTAGGATAGTCAACTCGCACTTCAAACATAAATCGGTCGAGCTGTGCTTCGGGCAAAGGATAGGTTCCTTCCTGTTCGATCGGATTTTGCGTGGCCAGCACAAAAAATGGCTGAGGTAATGCATGCCGCTTACCCACCACGGTGACTTGTTGCTCTTGCATTGCCTCCAACAGGGCCGCTTGAGTTTTTGGCGGGGTACGATTAATTTCATCGGCCAATACCACATTCGCAAATACAGGCCCCGGAAGAAAGCGCATCGAGCGCACACCGGTGGCATGATTCTCCTCGATGATGTCGGTACCCGTGATATCCGCCGGCATCAGATCGGGGGTAAACTGAATCCGCTTGAATTCCAACGACAACAACTGTGCCAACGAATGAACCATCAACGTTTTGGCCAGCCCCGGCACCCCCACTAATAGGCAATGGCCTCCCGCAAGCATCACCGTCAACAACTGTTCGATGGTCTGCTGTTGGCCCACAATCACCTTACCCAGGTCACTGCAGAGGTGACGGTAAGTTTCGCTCAAACGATCGACAGCTTGAACATCATTGAATTCGGTCATATGAGGGTTGAGGGGTGAAGGGTGAGACGTCAAAGGCCAGAGGCCAAACAGAGATACAGGGGGGTTTGGGGGGACACCCCCCCAATGAACTTCCGAATGCATATCCATCGAACAGGTTCGTCCACAGCCAGTGAATCAACAACAAAGTTTGGCGAATCACTCCATGCACAAGCAGAGACTCATACGAATCAGCCAACCTCATCTCATTTGCATTTTCAATTTGCAGTGGCCCATCATTATAATGACCATCATTACAACGAGCGGTCACCTCGGTGCTGCTGCAAACCGTAGCCCAAGAGGAAAACGCAGACTGCAACGAAGAGAAAGGACAGCATCTTACCAGCGGAAATATCACCACGCAGTTGAGCCACAATCGCCAATGGCGGGATGGTCAAACCGATCAGTTGTAGGAAACGGCCAAGGCGATACATATTAGGAACAGGGAATGTAGAACGAAAGGTTGGGGAAACAAGTGCACCTATACAATTACTGAAACTCGAGTTCCCTGTCAAACGGTGGATACTGCAACAGATCCTTCCTATTGATCTCTTTGTGCACTTTGTGGTTCAATTCATTATAATCTTGACACGATGTATCGTTGTTTTCAAGACAAAATGGATGGTCTCGATGAATTTGACAAAACGACTTTTGCTATCTTCAGCTTTCCTTCGTATGCTGACTGGCTGGCTTTACCTGCTGATTGGCTGGCCACCTTCAGCACAAGGCGCTTTGGTACTCGTCGAAGCAGAAGCATTTGACGACCTGGGAGGTTGGGTTCTAGACCAACAGTTCATGGATCTGATGGGTTCACCCTATTTGCTGGCACATGGAATTGGCACACCAGTCAGCGATGCAATAACGACTGTTCCATTTTCACGAGCGGGAAAATATCGCGTTTGGGTTCGGACTCGTAATTGGGTCGCACCATGGAATGCGCCAGGAGCACCAGGAAAGTTTCAGCTACTGATCGACGGTAGACCGTTAAAAACAACCTTTGGTATCCAGGGCGAAAAGTGGCACTGGCAAGATGGTGGCGAAATCATGGTCAAATCGGCCATTGAATTAAGACTACACGACTTAACAGGATTTGAAGGGCGTTGTGACGCAATCGTTTTCGCGGACGATCTCTCGTGGGAACCGCCTAATGGGATGAAACCATTGGCTGAGTTTCGCCGCCAGGCTCTGGGACTCCCGGCCGAGCCGAAAGAAACCGAAAAATTTGATCTCGTTGTCATAGGTGGGGGAATCGCTGGCACGAGTGCTGCGGTAACGGCTGCTCGACTTGGATTGAATGTTGCCCTCATCCAAGATCGGCCTGTTCTTGGTGGCAATTCAAGTTCGGAGGTTCGTGTCTGGCCACAAGGGCACGTAAATCAACCTCCCTATCCGCGTGTAGGTGACGTGGTGATGGAGTTGATTCCGGAAGAGGGAGTCAACTCAAAAAACGCTCAATCTGGAAGTGTGTTCGATGATACTCAGAAAATGGAAGTTGTAAAAAGCGAGAAAAATATCACGCTTTTTATGGAACAATGGGTCAATCGGGCTATTGCAAAAAATGGACACATTCAGTCGGTCATCTGCCAACATGTACGGACATCTCGACGAACAAAAGTCAACGGCCAATGGTTTCTCGATAGCACCGGTGATGGATCGGTCGGCTTCCTGGCTGGAGCCAAATATGAACAAACGGAAGAGGGCCACATGGGAGCAAGTAACCTGTGGAACATCCAATGCCTATGTGAAGACGAAGATTCATTATCTTCGGAATTGGTCGCAGCCTGTGAAAAGGCGACTTTCCCGCATTGTCCATGGGCAATTGACCTGACCCATATGCCTTTTCCAGGGCGAACGTCAGGAGCAAAATCGTTGCAAGTTGACAAAGGCAACAACCCTATTAGTTTGGGCGAATGGTTTTGGGAAAGCGGCTTTGACCGTGACTCGATCAAAGATATGGAACGTATTCGCGATCTGAACTTCCGTGCGATGTACGGTGCCTGGGATGTGATCAAAAACGTGGAGAAACGCTATCCGGCTCATCGTTTAAATTGGGTTGCCTATATTGCTGGCAAGCGTGAGTCACGAAGACTTCTAGGAGACTATCTATTAACGGCTGAAGACCTTCGGGATGGAAAAGTTTTTCAGGACGGATGTTTTCCATGCACGTGGGGCATCGATACCCATCATCCCGATGAAAAATATAAGAAAGGCCATCGTGGCGACGAGTTTATCGCCGACTACACTCACGGTGAAGGCTATACCTACAACGGGCCTTTCTGGGTACCCTACCGTTGCCTCTATAGCCGGAACATTGGCAATCTTTTTATGGCTGGTCGTGACATCAGCGTGACGCACGAAGCCTTAGGAGCGGTCCGTGTCATGAAAACGACCGGCTCCATGGGTGAAATTGTCGGAATGGCAGCTTCCCTTTGTAAAACACACCATTGCTCACCGCGTGAAGTATACACCACGCATCTCAATCGACTCTACACTCTCATGAAAACAGGAGCAGGAAAAACTCCCGTTCTACAGCGATAACAACAGGCATGACAGGCAAACCTATTCCCTCGAACTCCACACACCCATCGCTTGGTACGCTCTTGTGGCGCGCCCTGCGACTACGCTGCCCTGCCTGTGGACAACGGGCCCTGTTTCGCACCTGGTTTGCTATGAACGACCCTTGCGCCCACTGCGGTCGCCGCTTCCATCGGGCTCCCGGCTATCTGTTAGGTTCCATCTATTTCAACTATGGGGTCACGTCATTATTGGTGGTGATCGTCTACTTCAGCCTTTACTTTGGAACCAATCTATCAGGCCAACCGTTGCTGATCCTATTGGGCATCTTCGCACTGGTGTTCCCAATTTGGTTTTTCCGTTATGCGCGTGCACTCTGGATAGCCTTTGACGAAAAATTCGATCCTTGGCCAAACGAAGATGAAGTCCGAAAAATGCGCCCGTGAAAACCCGCAGATCACTCCAACGCTTGCGTCCCCAGCCAAACGAATCTTGGAGAATGTTCGCGAGTCCAACGTTGCCTCTTAAACTGCGCCCCACGCGAACATTGTCCAAGTTCGGCTTGGCGCAATCTATTGGCGTGCACGGCGAATTGACCAATAGGCACAACTGCCAAAAGTACCCAGGATAAGGAAGGGCATCGACATCATGAACAAGATGCTATAGAAGTAGCCGTTCGCCATCGCTTGAGCTGCCGGACTGTTTTCAGCTAACCCCTGCTTGCAGGTAGGACAGGCCCCAACTTCACTACCCACCAGGAAAACCAACAGAAAAAGAAGAGCTGGTAGTAACCGGCAGCCAATCGATCGCCAAGCTATAGATTTTTGCTCCAGCATGATTGACGCTACTCTTCTCATTCTAACGGAGCCCTTTTTATTTAAACGGGCCCACCTTATACGATAGCACTAGGTCAACACCATAGTACTGTAATTAGCCACGGATTGCACACCTGGAGTCTACCTCATGGTTATTCAGTGGGATAGAGGTGATAGAGCATCAGGTAGACAACTACCCCAGTGATCGACACATAGAGCCAGATGGGAAACGTCCAACGGGCAAATCGTCGGTGTTTTAGTCGATATTTGGCCACCTCGGATGCTTGCAATTCGGACGCTTCGCTAGCACTGCTACCCAGCCACCAACCGGTCGCTTTTAAACCATACCCAATGGTGAAAAGGGCCAGGAATGGAACCGTCATGGCTAACAACACGTGAGAAAGCAGGATGGCCAGATAGACCGATCGAACCACACCGGGATGGGTAAACTTAACACTCCCCTCGAGCGCGTGGTACGTCAGATAGCTGGCCAAAAACAGACCGGAGACAAAAAAAGCGGCCAACATCACCCGCCCATGTGCCTGCTCGCGACCACGCCGAATCAAAATCCAGCCTATCACCAGTAAAACGGTCGCCAGTCCATTGAGGCCTGCGTTCAGATGAACCAGCGGATGTGCCTGTGCGATGAGTATATTCACAGAATTGCTGTTTTCTCCGCTGTTTTCTCCGCTGTTTTCTCCGCTAGGCATTTGAGTAGCAGCGTGCGTAGCCGCTGTGATTGGCTACGACTGGTTGCATCGAACATACCGCGAACTTCTCCCTGGCGATCGACTACCACCGCATAGTCCTGGTGTCCCTTCCAGCCGAGTTGCAACTTCATAATATCGTGACCTATACGCTGGACATAATCGAGATCGCCTCGACAAAACAGCCACCGTTCTTGATCCGCTTGCATTTGTTCCGCATAGGCACGCAATACGGGTAGTGTGTCGGTATCGGGATCGACTGTGATGCTGATCCACACAACATCGTGAATCTCTTCCAAGCTATTGAGATAACGAATATTGGCATTGAGACGGGGACAAGCACCCGGACAGGTGGTAAAGAAAAACGTTGTGACCCACACCTTGCCCAACATATCCTGCGATCGGAAGGGCTGGCCATTGCACTCAGTCAACTCAAACTCATCCAATGGTGGGCCGTCCATAACGATACCGCCCGATTGGGTGCCACCTCGGACACGAAACTGTTCGACTTGCCACCATTTCCAACCACCATAACTGGCCCCCACCAATACCAGCAAAGCCAGCCAATAGGGCAAGGCACTGCTCGACAAATTTTCTTGATCTTCTTGGGCTGTCATCTTTTGTTCAATGCTTTCCACTTTTCTATTTCCTACGGTTTCTCAACTCTGGCCTCTCACAGTAAATCCCCAGTGGTTCGAGTTCCAGAAATTCGCCATGACATAGTTAACATCGCCAGAGCGAAACCGATTGATACCATCCAGCATAGAAACATGCTGGGGCCTTGTGAGAGGGTCTCCTGTACAAGATCCTCTGGGGCATCTCCAAATTGCAAATAATTCCTTAGGCCTGCCACTCCGTAGGTCAGCGGATTCACTGCGACAACCCAGGCCAACAAACCTTGGCCACCTTGCGGGAAAAATGCTCCTGAAAGCAACCACATGGGAAACAAAAACAGGCTCATGATTGCATGAAAACCTTGAGTGGAATTCATCCGCCAGGCAATTAAAAATCCCAGGCCGGTCAGCGACACCGACAACAGGCCCATCATGAGAATGGCCATCACCAAGTCTCCCGACGAACTGGTCAAGCCGAGTGTCATACCCCCCAGTAGCAGAAACAACAGTCCCTGCAACATGGCGATTGCTGCACCACCCAATATCTTGCCCAGCACCATCGCCCACTGCGGTGCGGGTGACACTAACACCGACTGCAAAAACCCCTCACGTCGATCTTCAATAATTGAGATTGTGGTGAAAATTGCGGTGAACAGCAAAATCATCGCCAAGATACCTGGAAAGAAGTGGGCATAGCCCAACCCACTGGGTTGCAGGCCTGCACTGAACAGCCACCAGAATAGCACTGGTTGGCCAAGTGCTCCCATCACCCGGTTCCGCTGCCGGAAAAATCGGACCAATTCACGTTGAGCCAAAGTGGCAATCACTGGAATCGCCGGAACGGATAATGCCTCCTTCTTACGGAAGCTGCTTGCCTGATCCAATATCGAACTCTGTTGCGAACTCTGGTGTGAACTCATGGCTCTTCACTCCCGTCACCAAAAAATCGATGACCCGTTCGGTCAATAAATACGTCTTCGAGCGTTGGTTTACCAAGCGTAAGCGACTGTATCTGGTCTGGAAATGCTTCCACCAAACGACTGATCCAGCGGTGCCCCTCGGGTTGCTCCAACCGTACGGTATCCGCGATGACAACCGCCTCACACTGGTATTGGCTGCGAATCAACGCAGCCAGTTCGGCCGGTTTTTCCGTTTGCAGAGTAATCGAATCGCCGCCAATCGATGCCTGCAGAGCAGGCGGTGTATCGAGTGCGACCAACTGACCATGATGCATGATTGCCAGACGGTCGGCCCGCCCGGCTTCCTCGAGCAAGTGCGTGGTCAAGACAATGGTCATACCTTCCGCTTCGCGCAAACCTAGCAGATACTTCCACAAATCACTCCGCGCTCCTGGATCGAGTCCTGTGCTTGGCTCGTCCAATAGCAGCAACCGTGGCCGATGCAGCAATCCCTTGGCCAACTCGACTCGACGGCGCAAACCTCCGGAAAGGATTTCCACTCGATCTTTTGCTCGCTCCGTAAGCCCTAGCGCAGCTAACACTTCCCCTTCGCGCAAATGCAACTGGCAACGCGAGAGTCCATACAATCGACCTTGATGACGTAGATTTTCTGAAACCGTCAGTTTTTTATCGAGGCTTGGGGCTTGGAACACTACCCCAAGCTGAGCACGAATCGCCATCGGTGCACGACGCAAATCATCGCCCAGGATAGAAACTTCGCCTGCTTGTGAAGGAATGAGTGTAGAAAGAACACGAAACAGAGTGGTCTTACCACTCCCATTCGGCCCCAAGAAAACAAAAACCTCCCCCTGATCAATGGTGAGTGATAGATCATCCACCGCGCAGCGACTGCCATAAGCATGCGTCAGGTGAGAGATATCAATCGCGGGTGGGATTGGTGGGGAGGGCATTCGAACCTAAAGGACAAGTCAATTATAAATCCCATCGTTGGGAATAGAATAAACATAACGCAAAGGGCGCAGAGAACTCAGAGGTGCGCAGAGTTGTTCCAAATATTCTTCTCTGCGGTTCTCAGCATCCTCTGCGTCTCTGCGTTAAATAGAAAGTACGCAATCTTAATGCTTGCCCTGCGAAGTTGTTCCCTCCGTTTCCCCAGCCTCCTCTGTCTCAGCAGGGATTTCGGCTTCGTATTTCATGCGTTCATTCGACGCATGCTTCATCCGCAATCCCACATCAGGAATCAAGACCAACATCAGAAAAATAGACATCATCATGGCAGGAATGGTAAGCACCCACTTCCAATTGGCTTCCCATTTCAAATGCATGAAAAACAAAATCACCAGCATCGCCTTGGTGCACGAAACGGCCATCATGAAAGCCCTTTTGATATACGGTGAATCGAGCACGCTGGGCCACAAACTGGAATAGGTCCAAAAAGAGCAGGCGGTCAGCACACACAGGGCGACAAAGACGGACAAGTATATACTCAGACTACCATGGCTCTCATGTGTATCCGATGTTGATTTTTCCGACATCTCTTCATCTCCGCTTTTAAGTAATAAATCGCAACACGAGCATTGTCCAAGTTCGGCTTGGCGCATGTATCAGAACAGATAAAGCAGTGGGAACAGGAAGATCCATACCAGATCCACAAAGTGCCAGTAGAGGCCAATATTCTCAATCGTCGTTGACCAATTGCAATCCAGTGTCTTCATACAGAGAATCGCAAAAACCAATAAACCAATGATCACATGTAAGGCATGGAACCCCGTGAGCAAAAAATAAGTACTCGCCCACATATTACCACCAGGTATCATGATTGGCAGTTGCAGCCACGGGTACTGATCGTTGAGACCGACCAGATGGCCCCCAGTACCCCCAGCCTCACCTGTCGCAGCATGTTCGGTATTTACCAGCGTTGCCCCTACTTGGCGTTCTCCGCTCGATGGCACACTCGAATCAATTGTGTTCCCAGCGAGCCGAAACGGACTTGCCCCTTTTGAAGGTGAAACAAATTGAGATCCTTGCTGTTCACGAACCGCTTGCCCGTCATGTGCGTGGACACTCGCCCGCGGATAGATGGCATCGGCCAACTGCAATATGAGGATTCTCCCCTGAGGTGAATCTGGATGATCACGCAAAGCCACTTCAGCCACATTCAACTGACGGCCGATTTTATCAAGCACACTTAACCGCAGATTATCCTCTTCGGTCTTTTCCTTCTTTCCCAGCAGTGGAACTTTGAGCTGATCCAGATGTAATCGGACCGCCCCCGAATAGTTCACATCCGCCTTTTCATAAATTTGGCTATGGGGATGCTGCGGATAGATACCATGAGAAAACTTAGCTTGGTACTCGAATCCCTTAACCCCCAGGAATAGTCCGCCCAGCACTAAAGTCAGCAACATCCATCCTTTTGCCAAGCGGGCGTTGTTGACTTTGGCAGCTTCAAATGCCAACACGATCGACACACTGGAGCAAATCAGTACAAACGTGTTGAAGGCTCCGATCGGCTCACTCAAATGGACGTCGTGGGTACTGGGCCATTCAATCGAACCAAAACGGAGCACTATGTACGTACCGATCAGGGCGGCAAAGAACATAATTTCTGTCGAAAGGAACAGCCACATGAACAGCTTGCCATTGTTAATCGGCAAAGCAGGCTGATACTCCAAAGTCAGATGGTGGTCATGCCCTTCGTGTTGACTATTCATATTTGATGTTTGATGTTAGTTGTTTGATTTTTGATGTTAAAGATTGATGTTAAAGATTGATGTTAAAGATTGATGTTAAAGATTGATGTTTGATTTTTGATGTTTAAGGATGGATGTTTGAACTAATTTCATTCAAAAATCAACCATCATAATTCATACATTTTAAACGGTTACCATTAGCAGCACCAACATCCAGGCCGGCATGTAGAACAGGGTTGCACGCAATAATCGCCGTGCACTTGTATCGTCACGAAACCAGGCAAATCGCATTGCCAGAGCCAACTGCACCAGGCCCAATCCGACTGCCCAAAAACAATAAACGTGCGGACTGCCACTGGTGGGATTCAGGGCGGGCACCAGGCTGACAGGAATTAACAACAGGGCACCTGCAATCGCCTGGGAACCACTACGTATGCCCGAGGGGTCGAGCACCGACAACATCTTGTGTCCACCGGCCGCGTAGTCGGTACGGTACAACCAGTCAATCGCCATGAAGTGGGGGAATTGCCACAAGAATAACACTGCAGCTAAAGAGAGGGCCGTCAGATCGAACGGTGCACCGGTCGCAGCCCACCCCATAAGTACTGGAATCGCTCCCGCAACCGCACCAACTGCCGTATTGAGAGAGGTCTTCGTCTTCAGCGGCGTGTAGACCACAACATAAACCAGCCAACTGGCCATTCCCAACAAGGCGGTCAAACCGTTGACTTGCCATAGTAGCCAGCCGATACCCAACACTAGCGTGAGCAGCGATAAGACTACCGCTTCCCCCTGAGCCACACGGCCTGTCGGTAAGGGCCGATTTGCAGTTCGTACCATAAGTGCATCGCGTTTACGTTCGATCCAACTATTGGCAACACTGGCACTGGCAGCCACGAGGGCTGTGCCGCCCAAAGCATGGACCACCAACCAAATATTCAAGGCGCGTGGCATTGCCACACATGCAGCCACCCCAGCAACAATCAATTCCAAAACCACTATACGAGGCTTGGCCATTTCTAAGTAATCAGCCCCACGTGCCAGCCAGGGTACAGTGTGTGTCATCCGCACAGCGTGACCTGAACTCAACTGCGAACGGTCAATGGTCAAAACAGAAGGGCTACCCAACGGTGAACTCACAGGACCACCTCCAGCCGTTGGTTTCCAGCCTGGTTCCAACACAACAGAAAATTGTGGAGTGTTTGAGATGTCAATGACTGACACTCAGAGGGTTCAATTTTCACCTGGCCCTTTACGTACTGGCGCTCCCCCTTTACGTACCGGCGATCCTTTGACAACCTGCGAATAGCCAGCAAGGTAATACTCATGACCGTCACCCCAATGAGTGATCCTATGGCCACATGGCTGGTAATAATCACTGCCGGCAAAATTTCGACAGCCCGATTGAGATAGTTTTGTTCCCCGATGAACGGCGTGGTCCAAGCTGGTTGACCATACTTCACCCACCAGGTACATGCACCCAAACCTATTTGTACCGCAAAAAAACCTAGCAGACAGAGCGGTCCCAACAGGCCAATTTTAGCTTGTTGACCACGCCATAAAAGTAATCCCAGATAAAACAACAACAATCCGGCCACCAACAAATGAAAATAAATGGCTGTTTGAAATGCAATGGAGGCTAGGTGCCCAGTCATGTGGGGTGTATGTCGCACGATCGCCCCCAGCACCAACTGTCCGTAAGCCAGACCGCTGGTCACCAAACCAACACGCACCAATTTTTGCAGTTGGAATACATTCGGCCCCGTAACATTCGACCCTGCGAACTGCTGACCTGCTGCATCCCGTCCCGTAGAAAACCCCGTTCCTACAGAAAACTCCGTCCCTGAAGAAAACCATGCGGGAGAGGTAAACACAACCATGGCCACACAAAGGGCAAAAAAGAGAGGACCCGTACAGCCGTGCAGTAGGGCCAACGCACGCGCCCCATTGTCATGTTCTACCGCCAAGAGAACTCGCATTCCTCCCAATACACCTTGCAGAATGACTCCAGCAAGTAAGGCCCAACTCAAACAACGCACCCAACGACGCAACTCCGTCCGAGAGAAAACCAAGACCAGCCCAATGGCTAAAAACCCAACCAGAGCGCCCAACAGACGGTGACCATGTTCAATAAACTTTTCCCCGGCTGCCTGAAACCACGGATAAATGAGCATGAAATGGCCATCCGAAGTTAGCCAGTCGCGAAAAGCCATACCAGAATTCGTCGTGGTCACCAAACCGCCCACCCAAACCAACGGAAAAGTCGCGCAGGCCAACAACCATGCCCATCGATGGGGCCAAGGGGACGGTCGGCGCTGGGACACGGTATTTCGGTGTTTCTGTAATTCAGTATTTCGGTGGTGTGTATTCTCTAACATATTACTGAATTACTGAAACACTGAATTACTGAAACACTGAACTACTGAAACACCGAACTACTGAACCACCGGCGGTGGCTGGGTCTGTGGGTAATAATCTTCTTCCACTTCGGGTGATCCGTATTCGTAAGGACCCCGATAAATCACCGGTTGAAAATCAAAATTGCCATGCCCGGGTGGACTCGGCGCTTGCCATTCCAAACCATTGGAATGCCAAGGATTCCGGCCTGCCCTGGGCCCAAAAAACATGCTCCAAAAAAAGTTCACGAAGAAAACAATCTGTAAGCCAACCAGTAAGAACGCACAGTAGCTCATGAATTGGTTCAATTCCAATAAATTGCTGAATGTTTCATAGTGATAAGGGTCTGCCAATCTGCGAGGAAAACCTTTCATGCCCAAAATGTGCATTGGGTAGAACACACAGTTCATCAGGATAAACGTTGCCGCGAAGTGGACTTTGCCCCAGGAGTCGTTCATCATTCGACCAAACATTTTGGGGAACCAATAGTAGATCGCACCAAAAACAGCCATCGCCGTTCCGCAGAACAGCACGTAATGAAAATGAGCTACAATGAAGTAAGTATCATGAATAAAGATATCGACCGGCGTAGCTGCCATGAAAATGCCCGAAAGTCCTCCGATGATAAACATCGAGACAAACGACAAAGCAAAGAGCATGGGTGTTGTGTACTGAATTTTCCCACCCCAGATAGTGCCGAGCCAGTTGAATGTTTTAATTGCACTGGGAAGAGCAATCATCATGGTGGAAACCATGAACGTCATGCCCAAGGCCGCATTCATACCCGATACAAACATGTGGTGTCCCCACACGATAAAACCAAGCCCTGCAATACCGCTGATTGAATAGACCATTGGCTTGTAGCCAAACAGAGGTTTACGGGCAAAGCAACTGATGATATCCGAAACCATACCCATCGCCGGCAGAATCATGATGTAAACGGCCGGATGACTGTAGAACCAGAATAAATGCTGCCAGAGCAATGGCTGACCTCCCCCGGAAGCAACCATGGCATTGCCTGCAGTGGCTCCAGCCGGAAGAAAAAATCCAGTACCCAACACACGGTCACCCAACTGCATCAAACCGGCTGCTGTAAGCACGGGCAGTGCAAAAGCTTGCAAGATGGCAGTAATGAACATCGACCAAATAGTCATGGGTAATCGGAACATGGTCATACCAGGAGCGCGCATCTGGATGATCGTGGTCATGTAATTGACCGAGCCGAGCATCGAAGAGATACCGACCAAGGTCAGCCCCAATAGCCACAGCGTTTGCCCATTCAAACTACCGGGTGCGGCATCCTGAAGTACCGAAAGAGGCGGATACGAAGTCCACCCCCCCTGGGCGGCACCTCCCTCCACAAAAAAGCTCGACCCCATGAACAGGAACGCCGGCCACATGAACCAGTAACTGAGCATATTAAGCACAGGAAAGGCCATATCGTCGGCCCCAATCATTAACGGTATTAAGAAATTTCCAAACGCACCCGCCAGTACTGGAATAATCACAAAGAAGATCATAATCGATGCGTGCATGGTCACCAGCATCGTGTAGTTTTCTGGCGCGATCTGTCCCCCCTCAGGTGAAGCCAACCATTCACCCAATAAGGGCATCGAGCGCCAAGGAAATGCCAATTGCCAGCGTATCCCCAGAGCTAACATGCCGCCCACAATGAACCAGATGAGCGTACTAAACAAAAATTGGAGCCCAATGATTTTGTGGTCCAGCGAAAACACATAAGTTTTCAAAAACCCAGCCGTATGGGCATGCGCGCCTTCGGCGGAAGTGTAATGGGCATCGGTAGTGACAGTACTCATGGCTTCTTAATGTAAGGGTTATGTTTCGGTGTTTCGGTGGTGTACTTTTTCTACTGAATTACTGAACTACTGAACTACTGAACTACCGAACTACCGAACTACCGGTGGGTCAGCGAGAACTTTGTTTTGCTCTTGCCGAAATGTCTCTAATTGTGCGTCAAAATCAGCTCGTGTCACAAAATGCACTCGGCCCTTCATCTTGTAATGTCCCCAGCCACATAGCTCGGCACAGACGATATCGAACTGCCCTTCTTGCTTGGCCTTAAACCACATGGACTGGTCCATGCCTGGAACCACGTCTTGCTTAAGTCGCATATTGGGTAAGAAGAAACTGTGGAGCACATCCGCACTGGTAATGCGCAGCAACACCTGCTCATCCACTGGCAAGTACAGATTGCCATCAGTACGAACAATGTCATCACGGGTGTACAATTCGCCATCAGGTCCCGGATAACGAAAATCCCAATTGAATTGACGTCCGGTCACCTCGACGATGGGAAGCAAACCGGGTGTCCGCATTTTGGCCTCGGCCCATGCATCCATTTGGTAAATAGCAATGAACAACAGGGTCACGGCGGGCAGAATGGTCCAAACCACCTCCAGAGAATGGCTCCCATGGGAGTATTTCACCGGTTGCTTATTGGTACCTGCTTCATACTTCCAGGAAAAATAGACGAATACCAACTGCGTACCGATAAAGACAATTCCGGTGAGCCACAAGATAAACATGAACAGGCTGTCAATTTTGTGACCCTGCTCCGACACATCGCGCGGCAGCCAAATATTGTAATATGGCGCCACCACGAAAGTGGCAACCCCACCGATCGGCACCAGCAGAAATAACAAACTCCAGAATCGATTCACTTGAAACCTCTACTTAACGGGCTCTGCTTAGTTCTAATTCGCAATATTCCGCAATTTCTTAATTCGCAATATTCTGTGCGTTGACAGGTAATGCACGTTGCGGCTGACTGGGCCCTTCGTAGGGCAGCGACAGCACATAGTCGACCACGTTCCAAATTTCCACATCGGTCAATGTTCCCTTGGCGCCGAGACTCGCTGGCCCACTTCCAGGCATAGGTGTTCCAGGGATTCCCGCATGGACCCGTCGGTAAATATCGAGCGGTCGTCTTCCGCCCCGGTAAATACCTTTGCGTAAATTACGTGGAATCGCGTTTCTCACGGGATACAATCTGGCAGCAACCGTCTCTCGAACAGCAAGAACCTTCACATCTGTCGCCAATCGCTCTCGCCCTGCTGCATCCAGGTCACTCGTTCCTTGATTTTCATTGACCCTCTCTAACAACAAAGCCGTATCATCCTGAAATTTTTTATTCGATTTGTTCCAGATATCCTGGTCGTCTCGTTGACCATCTCCCAAAGCCGTAGGACCATGACACTTCAGACAGTTCGCCTTGTTACCATAGAACAACGCACGCCCCAGTTCGACCGAAGCAGCTATCTCTTCCGCCGTACGATTTTCCTGAGGCAGTTGAGCTTCCTCTGCTTGAATGACATTCTCGGCTGACGCTCCCCAATCGCTGGCTATTTCGGCAAGAATTTCCTGAATCACCCCACGTTGTTCCTGGTCACTGACCGGATCAAAGGGAATTCGCTCACCATCTTCTTCTCCCAGCTCTTCGGCGACATAGTTAATCAACTCTGTCTCCATCTGGCCACGCATACTCAGGTACTTCACGTACTCAACCAGTGTTTCTATTTCTGAAGAGGGCAACAATGCAAACGAAGGCATCGCCGTGCCGGGAACACCGTGATAGAGGACTGCATACAAATCCTTATCGGTTGGCTTGGTCGCATTGTAAGTCGATTTGAACTTGTAGGTTCCAGCTCGGTAATCGCGTGGATAGGGATTCAAAAAACGGGCAGTCGGTCCGCGGCCATCTCCTGTAACACCGTGACAGTGAACGCAATGTTTACGATACAGACCATAGACGGACCCCTCTTCGCCGCTCCAGGCTGGCCCGGCGGCAAGCTTCAATTGGCTTTGATCGAGACCCGTTTCAGGCATCGCAAAAGGCTCATCGGGAGTGCCGAACAAAGCACCCAGCACATCGGCGATTTCCTGTTGGTATGCAGGCGCAGTCTCTAAAGAGACCATCTGCACCATATTCAAACGAAATTCCGGAGGCTGAGATTGTTCGCAACCTGTCAACAACAGAAACAACCCCATTCCAACAATATATGGAACGACAATAAAATATCGATTCATGCCGGTCCGCTGGAGCATCGATTTCATTCCACTTACCATCATTTGCTTTAGCTTCATCTAAATTAAATAGGAGCTTAGATGTTAGTTAATTTGTTATTACTCTCAGTTAAAAAAAAGTGAACCGCTAATAAACGCTAATTGACGCTAATGGAAGATAGTGATAATCACACAGGTGGCAGATTTAGCCAATTGCATGAATTCTGCTTTCACATCCACCTTCAACTGTCAAAATAATACTTACATTGTAATAAATTAGCGTTTATGAGCGTTAATTAGCGGTTCCTCTTTCTTTCCGTCGTGAACAGTTGCGATAATTTCGGCAGCCATCTAACACCAATATCTACCCGCCAAACGCCTCGGCGGGCACATCGATTGCAATTTCTTTAACTTCATCAGGTTCCAGCTTGATTTTGATTCGTCCCTTGTTCGACCAATTCAATTCCTTTGCCGCGGGCGAGGACAGCACCAACGATCCACTTCGGCCTGCTGCACTTTCATGCCAAACTTGGAATTCCAATTCTTCGCCCGCAGGCAGGTTAGCAATTTCAAAAGTTCCATCAGCGGCCGTAACAGCCACATAAGCATTTTCTCGTGGCAGATAGTAAGCCACCATCCAAGGGTGAATGCTACAACGTACCGCTTGCGGCACCGCCTCTTCCTTCTGTGGTACAAAAGTCAACGATTGTCCCGCAGGAATCGTTTGATTGAAACTATTTTTGCCTTCGATATTCGTGTTGTGGCCTACACCATCACTATTTTTCAGCTCCAACGCCTGCCCCACGCCAACTGGTAAAACGTGGGTCAAAAATCGACATGCTTTTTGATCGAATACAACCGGTTCATCCGAGAGATTCGCCAACTCGTGTATGCGTGAAGATTTACGCAGAAAAATTGCCACATTGGCAATCCCCTGAGTCGAACCGTCTACCAACAGAGTCTCCTGCAGGGGCGCGGATCCACCCGGGGCACAAGTCGCTAGATCTTTATTGGCCGCATAAGGAGACATCTTGGGGGGGTCGCCCACAAAAGTAAAACGCCCTTTAAGCGTAGCCCAACCGGTACCGGTCGAAGCCGCAACGGGGGAATCCACCGATGTGCCCTCTCCTGCTCCAAACGACGAACGAATTTTCTCCAAAGCAGCCGTGTTCGCTACCGGCCCCAACTCGGGAGGCCGGCTACATCCACAGACGACTGCCATCAGCAGAACACCGCCCCACAGGCAACCCTTTTGTCGAAATACTTTCGGCATCATTACTTTCCTAGTACCGAGGGTGCTACTTGGATCTCACCCAGATCGAGCGTATCGCCTGCGGGGATCGTTAGTTTAACCAAACCTTTCCTGCTGGTCTCATCACTTCCGACCTTGAGCTTACGCAAATTGCCTTTCGCTTCATGCCAAAATCGAAATTCGTGTTTACCAGCAGGTATGTTTTTAATTTCAAAGCTTCCATCTTTACCAGACACGACCATGTAGGGATTGTCACGAACCAATACCTGAGCTCCCATCCATGGGTGGACATTGCAGGCAAAGGGTGATGGATACGATTCCGATTTGGTGAAGTTTTTAATCAGTGGGGAATCATTAGAAATCAAATCGTTAAACTTAGAGTTTTTCATCAGTGCCTGAGCATTGGTATTGTGCCCAATACCCACATCCGAATTGCGAATCTCCAGCGGCTGTTTGGTATACACGGTCAGCGCATGAGGCTCAAAGCGACAGCCCTTGTTATCCAACACCACAGGCTTTCCGGCCAACTTGTCGTAGTCCGCATGAACGTCGACTGATTTACCCCTTTTGAGATATAGGTAGACGAACACATTGGCCAATCCACCCTTGTCACCTACGACCAACTCCTCATCGACGATTGTGTGCTTTCCGCAAAACTCCACGTCTTTGGTAACAGATATGTCTTTTGGCTCACCAGCATCATCCGTGTATACCAGTCGCCCTTGGAGTGATCCCCAATCGGCTCCCTGTACGGAAAGCCCTTGTGTCAAAAAAGAGCTGACAAGCAAACAGACACATGCCACGAAACCCATCGACAACTGCGGAAAACTACGCCTTGCGTTAACTAATTGCTTCATCATTTTCTTACTCCTAGTCATTGTCAATTTTTCAGTGCTAGTTGAACTCAATTGCTATAAACGATTTTATTTTTGACGGGATGAACAGGACAAACAAACTTACTTAGGATCAATCCTGTACATCAGTTGAAAATCTTGTTGTCTCCCAAACCGCTCAACAGCCTATAACATATTGAGTTTACGAACTAAAAAATCAATCCTTGAATTCCTTATCCTGTAAATCCTGTTAATCTTGTCAGAATTTTTCCGAATAAGATCATCGACAAAACCATTTTAGTGTTAATTTTCAGTACCTGGGTCTTCGGTCGCATCAGGCGCAACCTCCGCCGCTGGCTTCACCAAAGACTGAATGGACGTCTGCTTGCGAGTGTAAAGATTAAAGTTTAACAACAAATCGGCCAACCCGTCCAATTGCTGAATACTCGTTCCATGAATCAAATCCTGGCTGACGCCTCCCAGATGGGGCTTATTCGGATCGTACGGCACATTCACCGGCATGCCCGTATAGGGAAGAATTCGCTTGGGATTAGCAAGCCATTTACGCAAGTAGTCAGGTTTTAAACGGGCGGCCACATCAGCCAAATTGGGGCCCAAAGTAGTCAATTCCCCTTGAGGTACGAAATCGGCCACCGCGTGGCATTTCACACAGTAGTTTCCATCGGTGACTACCCGCATAGCCTGCTCCAGTCGATCGGGCGCATGCTCGTCCAGGTAGCTCTGCCGCTGCTGACGCTTAAATTCATAGGGAAATTCGACACTCGAAGTCGCAGCGAAATAGTTCACCAATTTGGTCGCATCATCACTGGACATATGGAAATTGGGCATCCGCATCACCGCCGCAGGTCGAATCGCAATAGGATCCATCAAGAATGAATGCAGCCAATCCAATTGCACCTTGGCCCCTTCGTCCATCAATGGTGGAGGCAACCAACCCCATGCTTCAGCCCCCTTGGTCTGAGGACTGGCCTCCTGGATGTGGGCAATCGCCTGTGGGAACAGGTATCGTGTCAGCTCCCCGCCCCAACCAGGATATGCGGTTCCCTGCTCTGGACCATAGCCGTCTCGGTTGGCAGGCACTAACAAGTCCTGTACACCCACCGACCAAGTTTCACCCTGCACCAGCCCATTCCGCCACAAGGTGAACAGGTAGAAGGGATCCGACTCCTCGTCATCTTCTTCCAATGGCAAGCCATCTTCATCGAAACGAATTGCCATCCCGGTTTCTTCGCTCCTGACGGTCAAACCGTGCAGTGTCGCATGAAGCAAACCGCGACTATCTTTCTGTAAGGATTTCGCAATTTCTTTTTCGCTAAAGCGTGCATCGAAGAACGGATAATCAACCATTTCTGGCGGCGATTCAAAAGTATCCTCGGCAAACTCCAGTTTCCACTCTTCCATCCGCATGGTGTGGCAACCAGCACAATTGAACTTATCCAGCACTTGCCGACCTTGGACAATAGCTTCGCCGCGGAGATCTGCCTGGTAAACGAATTTTTCTGCAGGTGGCTCACTCACCAGCCCCAACACAAAGGTCATGATCGCTTCGCGCTGTTCATCATTGAATGGGAACCGTGGCATTCTCAAGCGTTCGTTGAAACCCTTGTTCTGGGTAGTTTTATAGTCATAACTACGTGGCATACGGAGTTTTTGCCAGAGAAAACCATCGCGGGCGTGGCTATTGAGGGACTGCACGAAGTAGCTTTCATTGGCATCAAAGTCGAGCGGATCCAAATGCCCGTGTCCGCCCTTGTCAGCATGGCTACCGTCAGCGTGGCCTCCGTCTGCAGAATTGTCGTGTTCGGCTGAGTGAGCCCTTTCAGCCCCCTTGTCTTCGTGGCCGTCTCCAGCCTGTGACTCATCAAAATGCGCACTTCCCGGAGCATCCACTCCGTGCGTTTCCAAGAACTTGTGAATATTCTCAAACGCCAGCTTGGAGCTCTCCTTACGGCCCCAATCAGCCAAACCGGTACCGATCGGCTTCGTTGCTTCAAAACCGGGAATATCATGGCAGCCGAAGCAGCCATATTTGGCCACGGTCTCGAGTGCAACATATTCCAGTTGCCTGGAGACTCGATTGGAGTCATCGATGCCGATCAATAGCCGTGCAGAATTTTTCAACCGCGGGGAAAGTTCCGGCGGTATGCCATTCTGTAAGTATCTTTTAGCGTCTGCGGTAGGAATCATGTCGCTCGTCAGCCATTCAGCCGCCAGCTCAGCCAAAGCCTTCTCCTCGGCTGCTGTCATTTGACGCGATGGAACATCCGTCGGCTGCCAGTTGGCAGGTACTCCCAACAAAAAGAGTCTAATATCGGCAGCCGGATCGGTTATCTTGCCGGTCGCGTTGCCCAGAGCATCCTTCTCACTGATCGGATCGAGGTACAAATGGGGCATCTTGGTACGCGGATGGTAGCGATGAGGCTCTTTAATCCATGAGTAAATCCAGCGTCGGCCCTTTTCCGTATTGAACTTGGCACCAATACGAGAAAGATCAGGTCCCTGACTCAATTCAATCCCGGGGACGGAGAACTTCTCATGCGAGTGGCAAGCCAAACAGCCACGCGATTCAAACAACCATTCTCCCCGCTCGGCCGAAGGGTCTTCGGTGACTTCCTGAGGAGGCTCAAGATAGTCGAATGGATCGCTGTTTTTCAACAAAAACTCGCTCAGGGCCCGAATCTCAATTGGTTCCAGTCGCTCCGACACTTCTTTCTGCTGAGCGTCTTCGGACTCCTCAAGATGCTCCAACTGATGAAAGAATTGAGGCATCTTGGTCGAGGGCCGGAAGTCGGACGGCATGTTGATCCAACTGTAAAGCCAATCGTAATCGACTTTTGACTGTAGATAACGCAAGCTGGGCCCCGCCTTACGATACTGGCCGGCAAACTCAACATCCTTCAGTAAAGCTGCCAATTTGTGGGTGCCCTCGGCCAAACGCCCTTTCTCCGACAACCCGTCCTCCGATGCTCCCTCACCCGGTAACCCTGCGGCCAATTGGGCGTCTAGATTGATAGAATCGTACAGACGCTTGCGGACCTGGTCATCGTCAGGTGACTGCACCAAATGGCGGGCCCAACCGCGCTCGGCATCGTTGAGCTTGTCATCTCTCAACATTTGTGCCGCCGCTTCGTGGTAGTTGGGCTCCAACCTCAAATCAGGTCCCAGGCGTTGATTCGGGCCATCAAAGCCATTGACATCATGGCATCCAAAACAGCCAAACTGTTCCACCAAGGTCCACCCTTCCACCAACTTGGGCGCTGGGGTTTCAGGAAACCTTTCACTCGCCACAAGCTCTGCCTTATTGTAGTGACACTTCATGCAATTGCTCTCGACAAAACGCTTAGGCTTCATCGGGAAAATCCAATGGTGATTGTCGAACCAACCATGCAAACGGTTCCATGTACGCTGCTGATTTGCATTGTTGGGAGTGTGGGATGTCCACATGAATGCGGTACCAGAACCTTGTCCATCGTGGCACACGGTACAGCCAAATATTTTTTCTGAGTGTGGACTGCGATCGGTGAGATAGAGATCCAAACGCGGATGCGCGGTGAAGGGATGTTCAAGGCCTCGCCGAACGGTCAATGTTACAGACGAATCCCATTGGACATTATGCAACAGTTGGCTTTTGGCTTGGGCAAGTTGCTTACCAACCGGTACGTCTCCCACCTGAAGCACCACGTCCCCTGACTGCAAACCGGTACGGGCAGCCGGACTTTCGGGGATCACATACAGAACCGTCGTTTCCTGGTAGTCGATGACTCCCTGGTCGGCCAAAACGAAACCATACCCATTTTTAATCCTCTCCCCGTCACTCAACTGTTCGCCGCCCTCTCCATCTGTAGCAGGCTGCTCAGCAGGCGTTTCCAGCAAAAGCACCAGTTCACGCTGAGACTCCGGGAGCGTGGGATAGGCTGGATCGGTCGATGTTCCGGCTGCCGTCTGAGAAATGGCCCGATGGCACGTTTTGCAGCGATCAAATCGGGCCGCCTGAGTGAAGTTGAAATTTACCGTAAGGTCTGGTAGCCAAATTTGATCAATTTTTATGTTGCCATTGTACAGCGCATCCAGAATCGGCAGCCGGGTAATCCACTCACCCAAGTTCGAGGTCCCCAGATAAGCCTGTTCATGCAAACGTCCAAGCTCAGTCTGCTTGGAATCGATTTGCTTGACAACCACTTTGCTCTCAGCATCCATTTCGGCCTGTGCCGATTCCAAATGCTCTCGATAGGAAATAGCTGCTGCAATGAGTGCTGATAACTCGCCCAAACGATCATCCAATCGATTGATGTGACTCTGTACTTTATTTTGCTCTGACTGCTCCGCCCCTGCTCCAACCAGCAGACCAAGCTCACTCACAGCAGCGGTCCGATCTGCATTGACAAATTTCTTATTGCCCACAAACTTTTTTTCGCGGCGCTTTGCCTCGGAGATGAATGCCTCCATGCCAGTGTATAGTTCGGAGCGCGCCGCCAAGGCGTTTTCCTGGGCCGCTGCTAAATCTGCGGCTACTTCCTCCTGGCCTACCCCCTCCAAATCGGTCTCTCCCAGATTGGCGGCCGCGTTTGCGGCTTCTGCAACATCGAGAGAGGCAGTTTGAAAGGTTTCGTAGGCCTGATTCATTGAGTCAAATTGAATCGGCACATACTGAATAGCCTGCTCATCGAGTCGCCTATTTTCTTCGTTAACCAGTGATTCAAATTGCTGGATTTTTTCCTCTGAAATGGACGCGCTGCGGGCCACACGGAGGTCTCGCTGCAACTGCTCCAACTGGGAAGCATACCGGTCGGTTGCCGCATCGCGACGGGCAGCCAGCATCCAAGATTCTTTGCCTCGATCGGCCAACTGCCAATCTTTCCACTCTCGGTTGTGATCCTTCGCCATCAACCAAAAGGTAGCCCAGGCCATTACCAGTGTACTGACGCCAAATACGACGTGCATGACCTTCATAGAACGCCAAGTTTGTTCCGTAGCTGGCATGAAATAGGTTCTCTTTTTTCAGCTCTGTCTGAGGTCTGGCTAAAAATTCAAAAAGTACTCGGGGATAGCAATGAGGTACTTTAGATTAAGCACCCAACGTAAAATCATTTTGATCGGCAACGATGCCATAAACAGCAACAGATTGGCCATCACCATGAATCGGATGAATCCCATTCGCATATAAAACTTGCGAAACAGGGTGAGAGCCATCAATGGAGGCAAAGCGATAAAATACCCCAGCACCAGAATCAAACCGGGAAGTTCACGCAGAACAATATTGCCGACTTGTACCAGCATACTGCTACCTGCCGCTGCGATAGGCATACTTCTCCCCAGCCATGTTTCCCAAAAGTACTCGGACAAATTAATATTCGAAAGGGCTTGCACTTTATGCGCATCCCAATGTTCATACGGTCCAAAGAAATTCCAGTTGGGCCCACGTAGGAGGGTTCCCAGCACGATCAGTGTGATCCACATTTCCAGGAAACCAAACTGAAACACGAGATAACTGAATTTTCTCTCCTTGATCGTGTAATAACCATTGCCAGCCTTGTTGAAATCAAGATAGGGGATCGCCATCAACCCAACGACCACCAGCACTGGCAAAACAATACCTGCCATCCAGGGATCGTAGTAAACCAACATTTCCTGCAAACCCAAAAAGTACCAAGGGGCCTTGGAAGGATTTGGGGTTTTCACGCTACTGGCTGCCTCCTCCAGTGGAGCCGGCAAGAGGATTGCCCATATGATGAGGATCACAGTCAATGCAATCATGCAGATCAACTCGGTATAGACCAAGTCAGGCCAAACCAGCACTTTCTCGTTATCCAATTTTTCTAATGGCGGTTCTCCACGCTCCATTCGCTTGTCATTTTCAACTGCTCGGTGGGTTGCCACCCAGGTAAAAAACGCCAGCAAAAAGATGAGCATCACAATCGGCACATTGTCTGGCTTGGCCACAATCTCATAAAAATCGCGGTCGGTCATCGAGAGGCCCAACATCAGGAACATCATGTTCGCAATAACCCAGGCCACTGGCGGTTTGACAAAAAACGAACGCAACAGATAGAGCACAATCAAGATGATCGTGGTGCCCGCACTGTAGACAACCGGTCCGGTGCTGTGGTTGATTGCTTCCCGCCACGATTCAGGCAGGGACGGCATCCAACTGCCATTGCCGCTAGAAGAAAATGCGGCCAACAAAACAAACATGACGGCCATTGCCATCCAAGCCGACACATTCGTGACCTTTAACTGCTTACCTGCCACAGAAATTGGCAATGGAAACCAAGCCTTAATCAGACCCGATTGCCACAAGTAGAAAGCAGCCACGCCGTTGGCCAGCGCGAGCATTAGATAGAAGGGCCCCAAAAAGTAGGAGACCATCATAAAAAACTGCGCGTCTGTGATTCCGTGCGTCATATTCTATCGCTTTGTCAAACGAAACTTAAATTGTGGTAAGCCCTTAAGAGACAAGAGCAGATTCTTAGGTCGTAGACCAAAACAAGTTTTGGTGCCCTCTCTCTCGGAATGACAAGTGGAGAGGTAAGTAAGTAAATAATGATTCCTTCTAAAATAACTGTTGACCAGACTCTCACTTTCGTCAAATTTATCTTTTCAACCTGTCGCACAGTTACCCTTTGCCAAGATTCACAGCCTAATTGCGACAGGTTGAAAAGTAAATTTGACCAGACTAAAGCGGTCCGCTGATGCCGCCGTCTTTCCTGACTCGCCAAAAATGGATTGCCAATAGGAGGGCCACTCCCAAGGGAATCGCAATACAATGCAAAATATAAAACCGATTGAGCGTCTCCTCCCCCACATTTCGCGCACCAAGCAGCGCAAAACGAGCGTCGGAGGCATTGGTAATCATGTCGACACCACCCAGAGTAAGAAATTGCTGTCCGGGGCCTTCATTGCCAAGAAACGGATGCGCGCGTGCCATGTTCGACCCTACCGTAATGGCCCAAACGGCCAATTGATCCCAAGGCAACAGATAGCCGGTAAACGACAACAGTAGAGTCAGCAATAAGAGCAACACGCCTACCACCCAATTGAATTCTCGAGGCGGCTTGTAGCTACCAGTTAAAAACACCCGGTACATGTGCAGCCAGACGGTAATCACCATTGCATGAGCGGCCCAACGATGAATTTCACGTAAAATCCCCAGTGAATACACATCCCGAAGCATCTGAATGTCGGTATAGGCCCACTCTACCGTAGGCCGATAGTAAAACATCAACAAAACACCGGTCACGGTTTCCACCAGAAACAAAAAGAAGGTCACACCACCCATACACCACGTATAGGAAAGGGCGATCCCCTGTTTCTTCGCCGAAACAGGATGCAGGTGGAGAAAAAAGTTGGTCAGCATGACGACAATCCGATTGCGCCGATCGACCGGCATCGGATGACGAAATATACTTTTCCAAATTTGTGATTCGCGAATTATCTCGCCTAATCCCTGCATGGCATTCGTTCTTCTCTGTTTGTGTTCCTAGGATTACATAACACTTGGTGCCCCACCTGCTTGCCTAGCAAATCAAGGGGGCCACATTTGATTGATATAAAACAGGCTCAGACTGAAACAAAACAAGCAGGGTCACTCCATTCACCCATTTCTTCTTGAAAAGTACGACTCTTGTCAATTTCGACTTGACCATCATCAGCGATCTGAATCGCATAGCGTTCTAGCGGTCGAGGCGCGGGACCCTCAAAGTTGACCCCATCTTTGTAAAAACCACTGCCATGACAAGGGCACTTGAATTTCTGCTCTGCCTCAAGCCAGTTCGGAGTACAGCCCAAATGAGTACAGACCGATTTGAGCGCAACCAACTGCTGCTCTCCGTGGTACTGGGTGTTGATTACCCAAACACCGTACTGGGCCTTGTACTTCGTCTGCACCTGACCTGCGGAAAAGGCATCCCGTGAACCTACCTTGAACTTACTTGGGGGTTCACGCAGAACGTTTGGAAACATAAATCTCACCATGGCCAACGTCCACAGGGTCGTCACACCACCCAAAGCCCAGAAACCAGTGCCCATGAGCATACGTCGTTCGACATCGACCCCAGACTTACCTTTGCCACCCTTCTTCTTACCAGCAGCACCCGACTTGGACGCTTCGATTGCCCGAGTGACATAGGCAGGCCGAGTTGGCATGGGCGGGACAATCAACTTTGGCTTGGCTTTGGCTGCCGGTTTGGCCTTGGATTGACTCGCTGCCTCGGCCTTACTGATCGGACCCGATTTGGAGGACTTACGTGCAGCAGACAGGATACTGGCAGTTTCACGAGGCTCACTGGCAACTGCCGGACCTTTTGTGGCCTTCGCTTTACCTGCCGCAGCATCTGGTTTCGCTTTTTTAGCCAGATTCCCCTTCTTGGCCGGATTCGATTTTGATTGGGACTCTTGAGCCGCCTCTTGGCCTCCCTCTTTGCCAGCGCGTGCCAACGCTATAATATCGCTCACCTTGGGACGATCTGCACTGCCAGGCTTGGCAACTGGCCCGGGCTTTTCTGAAGAATTGGGCTTTCCTGTCGAACTGGCTTTTTCGGATGTGAGTGGCTTCTCCTGAGACATCCCCGCCCCATCACCGCCTGCCCCCGAACCATCAGACTTGCGGGCAGCAGCCAGTATATCTGCTACCGACATTTTCTTCTTGTCTGCCATATGGAGGCGTCTCCAACGCCGGGCTCTTAGAGCCTTACCCTAACTACTATCGACCTCAAACAGACTTCTAGCCTGTTCGCGGTTGTAAGACAGGACCTTAAACTCGACTCAAACCGTTAATACAAAAAGACTTAAGTAAATCGTATTAATACAATACAACTAAAATACAACCCTGGAGGGAAACCGACCTACCTCCCTCGTGACATATTTCACAATTTATCGCCATAGCATGCCTGAAATAGTAGGTAATTGTCAACCGCCGATTCTATCATTCTAAATCCACCTAAAATGACAACCTGGTTTTTTTACACAACGTCTCGGGGGTTGAACGTACTGAAGACAACAGAGATAACAGAGATAACAGAGATAACAGAGAGCCACACGATTCGATCTGTTTACCGCTGGTGTGTCCAACTCTGAACTTTACTGAGCCTGGACTCTTCCCCCCCGCAACCCGAGGCTCAGACCCTCTCTGGATCCTGGGATTTTTATTTGGCTCTGGACCCTGGATCCTCAACCCTCAACCCTTGGAAAGCAGTCACCATGAAGGTATTAATCGTTGGCGGAGGTGGGCGAGAGCACGCACTGAGTTGGAAGATTGCCCAAAGCAACCGTGTGCAGAAACTGTTCGTGACTCCTGGAAATGCCGGCACTGCCTTAGAAGCCGAAAACATTGATCTCACCGACTCCCATTCGCCCGCTTCCCATATCCCGAACATGGTCCGATTTGCCAAGCAAAACCAGATTGATCTAACTGTCGTTGGCCCCGAAGCGCCGCTGGCGGCTGGTTTGGTCGACGCATTGGAGGAAGAAAAACTTCGCGTTTTTGGCCCCTCAAAACTTGCGGCCGAATTAGAAGCGAGCAAAGTATTTTGCCGAAATCTACTCCGCCAAGCCGATATTCCCAGTCCCGAATTCCACACTTTTCGCGACGCAACCAGTGCCTTGACTTTTCTGACCCAACGTAAAGATGCACCGGTTGTTGTGAAAGCGGATGGACTCGCGGCCGGCAAGGGAGTGATCGTATGCGACAATTCGAACCAGGCCGTCGAAGCAGTCGAGCGTATCTCCAGCGCTAAAGAGTTTGATAAAGCGGGCAGCCAGTTCGTCCTTGAAGAGCGACTGGTCGGTCAAGAGATTAGCGTATTGGCGATAACCGATGGGCAAACGATTGTCACCATGCCTGCTGCTCAGGATCACAAGCCGGCCTACGATGGAGGAAAAGGGCCCAATACGGGTGGCATGGGAGCCTACAGTCCCGCGCCCCAGGCAACCGAATCCCTGATGCATACCATCGAAGAAAAAGTACTGGTGCCAACAGTACATCAACTGAAACGGTCACGTCGTCCATTTCGTGGCGTCCTGTACGCCGGCTTGATGCTCACCCAACAGGGCGTGAAAGTATTGGAGTACAATGTACGTTTCGGTGACCCTGAATGCCAACCACTGATGATGCGACTACAGAGCGATCTGGTCGACCTGTTAGAAGCGACTGTCGAGAAGCGTCTGCATAAAATAACGACGCTGCAGTGGGACCCGCGACCTGCCGTCTGCGTGGTGATGGCCAGCGAAGGATATCCGGGTGAGTACACCCAAGAGCACGCCATCCGTGGACTCGATGATGCCGGCCAACTGCCCGATGTAAAAGTCTTCCATGCCGGAACCACCACAAAAGACGGCCAGGTGGTTACCAGCGGTGGCCGTGTTCTGGGAGTCACGGCTCTGGGCGACACCATTTCAAAAGCCAAGCTTCAAGCCTACAAAGGCGTCAAATGCATCCGTTGGAACGGAGCCTGGTGTCGTAAAGACATTTCAGACAAAGCACTCGAATTGATCTGATGGTGGTGGATGTCGACCCTTTCGGGAATACTGTGAAGCAATTGAAAGTGGCTGAAACCTCTAAGATACAAGCACGCAGCGCAAGCAAGTGGGTAACTGTACGTGACCCACTTGCTTGCGCTGCGTGCTAGTATTATTTTAATTATCAATCCAGCGTCGCACAGCTCGCATTGCCCCCACCCTCGGCTAAAATAAAACCACTCCTCCGGGGTTGATAAATCATCCACGTGCTAAAAACCACCGCTGACCCATGTTAGAATCAAACAATCGATCCTCTTTGGAATTATCAATTTCTACCTATCCCCCAATAGAGTCGGAGGGGTTCTTGAGATCAATCGTCTTTTGTTTTGCAATCTGGTTAGCCACCTCTGTGGCAGTCGCAACGACACTTGCGGCGGAGTCGGTGGCATCGACGACAGGTCCGCTTGCCCCAGCTGCCGCTCTGGCTGCCTTTCATTTGGCACCCGGTTTAGAAGTATCTCTGGTGGCCAGCGAACCGGAAGTCATCGATCCGGTCGCCATCCGTTTCGATGCCCGAGGGCGGCTGTGGGTGGTGGAAATGCGTGACTATCCTGGCCCTAGCAAATGGTCTACTCCCAACAAAGAGCCTTCCGATGCTGCGCAAGACCTTGTCGACAAAGTCCTTGTCGACCGGGAGGCAGGTTTGCCCGCTTCGAGGATTCGCATCCTGGAAGATCGTGACCACGATGGACGCTTTGAAACGGCTCACCTGTTTGCCGAGCACTTGGAATTTCCCACCGGCTTGCAACCGTGGCGTGATGGCGTACTGGTTTCGCTGGCAGGCCAAATTGAATATCTGAAAGATACCAACCACGATGGGCGGGCCGATCACCATGAAACCTGGTTCACCGGATTCTCGGAACAGAACACGCAACTGCGTGCAAACCACCCGACCTTGGGCCTTGACGGATTCGTCTATGTGGCCAATGGATTGCGTGGCGGTCAGGTCAAGTCGCAATTGGCAGCTAATCACGATCCGCTGAATCTGCGCGGTTACGACTTTTGCTTCAATCCGATGACGGGCAACTTTCATGGAGTTACCGGACAATCGCAGTTTGGCATGACACTGGACAACGCATGCAATCGGTTTCTCTGTAGCAACCGCAATCCGCTGATCCACGTGGTCTTGGAAAACCATTACCTCGGTCGCAATCCACTTTACGCAGCCAGCGCCATGGTTCACGACGTGGCCCGCGCGGGTGCCGATTCGCGTGTGTTCCCGATCAGCCAGGCCTGGACCACGTCCAACTTGCATGCGGGCCAATTCACCGCGGCCTGTGGAGTCACCATCTATCGGGGCAACCGATTGCCAGCCGAGATGGCTGGCAACGCCTTCACTTGTGAACCGACTGGCAATCTGGTTCACCGGGAAATCCTCGAACCGCATGGAGCCACCTTTCGCTCCCAACCAGCCCGAGAAGGAGTGGAATTCCTGGCCTCAGCCGACACCTGGTTCCGGCCAGTCGATTTGACCGTCGGTCCCGATGGGGCACTCTACGTGGTCGATATGTACCGAGCAGTCATCGAGCATCCCGACTGGGTCCCGGAAGAGTTACGAAACCGACCCGATCAACGCGATGGTGACAACCGGGGACGGATCTGGCGGATCGCGGCCAAGGGTGAAGAAACGGGGAGCGTCAAAAATTTACACTCCCTGGACCAAGCGTCCAGCGGACAACTGGTCGAGTCGCTTGACCATGCCAACGCCTGGTGGCGTGAAACGGCGGCCCAATTGCTATGGGAGCAGTGCGATGAATCTTCCGGCAGCCATCCTCATGATCGAGCGCTGGTGAAAAAAGGGCTGCAAAAGGTGGCGACCACCTGCCCACGGCCCGCAGCGCGAATCGCCGCCCACCATGTGCTGGCAAACCTGAAAATGCTCACACCCGCCGATGTAAAAAAGGCACTGGCTGATGACCACCCTGAGGTCCGCCAACAGGCCATCGTCCTGGCGGAACCATGGTTGCGCCAATCCCAAGCGGTTCACTCAGCTTCGATGAGATCGTATATCCTGCCGCTGGCGAACGATCCCAACCCGCGTGTCCGTTTCCAGATGGCCTTAAGTTTGGCGCCGATGTCCGGCCCCAAAGAAATCTCGGCATTACGACAGATCGGCCTGACTGGTAGCCACGACCCCTGGACCCGTGACGCAGTAGGCATTGCCGCAGGTGACGGCTTTGATCTGTTGGTCGCCCTGCTGGAACAACCTGGTTGGTACCAGAAATCGATTGAGCCTGGTGAACTGGCTTTGCTCCGGTCGCTCGCCCAAATGGTGGGGAACGCGAACCGTGGCGTCCAAGCGTTGCCAGTTCTTCGTGTGGTCACCCATTTGTCGGCCAGCCAACAGGCGACACGCTTGCAATGGGTTGTGGTGGATGGGCTAACGAACGGCCTGAAGGGTCAGGGCCAATCTCTGGCCCAACGATTGGCACTGCCTGAGAATGAGGGTTTGCGTGAAAGACTCCGTACCACTCTAGAAGAGGCGGAACGCACTGCTGCACAAACTACTGCGGAACCCACTTTGCGTGTGGAAGCGATCCGCCTGTTGGGCCAGATGCAGCACGGCTTGTCTCTACTGACTCGTCTGGCTGCCGACGAACCGAATCAATCGGTCCGCCTGCAAGCCATTGGCGCACTGGCTGCCCACCCGAATCTGCAGCCATGGCACGATTTTATCGAACAATTTGCCAGCCAAACCCCCGCCATACGCCGGGCCGTACTCGATGGCCTTCTAGCCCGCCCAGATCGGACGGCCCTGTTGCTCGATGCACTGGATGCCGGAACCATCCGTGCAGGCGAAATCGGCCGCGTGCGATCGCAGCGTCTGCTCAAAAATCCAGCCCCCAAGCTTCGCGCGCGGGCCCAGCAGTTGCTGGGAAATGCGATTCCAGAGGATCGAGCCAAAGTATTGGCAAACTACCAATCGATACTGCAACTGCCTGCCGATCCTCATCGGGGAAAAGATGTCTTCCAGAAACAGTGCACCACTTGCCACCGCATCGCTGGGTTGGGTGTCCGTGTCGGCCCCGACATTGGCGACACGCGAGTCAAAACGGCGGCGCAACTCCTCACCGATATCCTGCAACCCAATCGGGCCATCGACAGCAACTACATGGGCTACACGGTGCTAATGGATAGTGGCCGTTCCTACACCGGTTTGCTCTTGGCCGAGAGCGCCGGATCGTTGACCTTGCAACAGGAAGAAAACAAAACGGTCACCCTGGCCAAAGACCAGGTCGAGGAGATCCAGGCCAGCGGCTTGTCGCTGATGCCTGTCGGCCTGGAGAAAAACATCTCCCACCAGCAGATGGCCGATTTGATTTCCTTCTTAAAAAATTGGCGTTACCTGGATGGGCTGACCCCGGCCGAAGGATTTATTGAGAACCCGTAGATGGCTGGAACGAGCCCCGTAGGCCAGAACAACCCTGCGCTGTTCCGGCAAAGCCATTGTCAATCGTTCAATGAGGTAGAATATTAGATTTGAAATACAAGCACGAAGCGCAAGTGAGTGAGTCTGTAGCGACCGTGCCAACCCACTCGCTTGCGCGTCGTGCTAGTATTATTTTAATTCTCAACCCAATGTTGCGCGGACCACTAATTCGAGTAAAGGTCTTACAAATTATATTTGCTCCGCAATCAACTCGACTCCACATAAGATGGGCAGCGCGGCTTCAGAGGCTGCAGAGGGAGAGAAGGCTATCTCTAGATCCGTGTCTACCTGAACTCCGGGAAATTCTCTGACAACCGTCCGGTTCGATCCGCCTGCCACCTTCACAATGTCGAAGTTGGGCAGGACCGCCACTCCCTGCATGGCGACTGAAAAAGTTCTCTCTCCTGGCTGAATCCTCGAGTTGGGTTCTGAAAAATAGAGTCGAACCACATACGATTTGGGGGAGTCGTCTGGTTGCTTGTTCGCAGATTCCTGCTCGTCCAGCGAAATCCGGAGCGACTCAATCCCCTCCACGCCGGAAGCCGCTACCCACTTCAGACCTTCGCCACTTAAGCGCGAAGTATGGTGCGAGAAATAGTTTGGCTTGTCGGGAACGGTGGTTACGTGAATGGTGGGTGAAGGACCACCATTTTGCGGATGCTCTAACCACAAGGTCCCATTGCCCCCGCGTCGATCCCCTGGAGCGCCAAGATTGATGCCTATCCGTTCCGACAAACCTTTGGGCTGGCGTTGGTTGAAGGTCCAGGTTTCTGCGTCCGGCATGTGGATCCAGGCGAGTGAGGTTTGATTCTGATAGGCGCAAGAACACGTTCGCGTGTAGTCCGGCGCACTGAGCACGCCATCGGCCACAATCAAATTAGAAGTGCAACTCGATTTAAAGCCGCCCAAATTTCCGGTACCGCTGTCGGCCGCCAAATCACAAAATCCGGCGGCTCCAGATCGAAATGTCAGCAAATGCTCGCTACCAATAATACTGTTGCACCCATACATGCGACTGAACGTCCAGCCGGTCCGTTTGCCGGTCAGCAGCTCCAACTGAAAGCCCCGGTTGCCATTGGTGATGATTTTATCCTTCCACAACAGGCAAGGTCCGTCGTAGGCAATTTCCTTATCCTTCCACAGCAGTTGTCCCGTTTTGCCCTGATATGCCACCAGACCGTGACGGACTTCATCCTTGGCCCGATCTCGGAAGTTGCTGCCTCCCTGCAACAGCACGTCGTGGTCGACTGAATAGTTAAGGAAGGTACCATGCAGTTCCTGTTCCGTACTCCAAATTGCTTCTCCCGTGTTCGCTTGCAGAGCCCATAAGCGGGGCTTGCTGCGATCATCGATACCCCGGCGGCGCAATGCGTCCATCCGCGTGGGACTTAAGCCGTCCAACAAGAAAATTTTGTCCGACGCCACCACCAGACAGTTATGTCGAAAGCTGTACGTTGCATCGCGGCTCCAGAGCTGCTGGCCCGTATGCCGGTTGAATACCACCAGATGCCTGCTGGTGGAGGAGTGCTCGGCGGCCACGTAGGGTTGATGAGGCTTCTCTTCTTTCGTGTCTTTTTCCTCTTCCTTCTTGTTCTCTTTCTCATTCTTGTCTGTCTTTTTCTTGAATAGAGAGCCAAGCATGGAAAGCTTGCCGCCACCCTTGGTTTTAGCTTTCTCCATTTCTACGGGATTCGATGTGGCAATGAGCAAATCGTTCCAGGCTGTCAAATAACTCCAATGGGTGGCCTGGAATGCACCCTGGTCACCGGATGACTCATGCAGCAACTCGACTTGAAACTCTCGGGTCACCGCACCATTGGCCGGGTCGAGCGCGAGAATTTTGTTCCCATGGATCATATAAATTCGATCTGGTAGCGAAACATAGTTACTGCCGTATTCTCCGGCCCCTGAAAAATGGGAGGTGATATTGTAAAAACTGCCAACTCTGGGCAAGCTCTTTTCCCACAGCAGACGCCCCGTGTAAACATCCACTGCGCGAAGCATGTCGGGACCTTCGATGAACAAACGGCCGCCCACCACCTGCGGCGTTGGCCCATGCCCGTGGCGGGGCAAAACTTTGTCATTCGAGGGCCCGCCAAACCAAAGCAAACCCAACGGTGCTTTGACACGCTGGTCGCGCGACACCGAACTGTTGGCCGCGTCGGCGTATTGGTGGGTCCAATCCCCCGAGCCGGGTAATTTGCCCACACGGATTAACAGGGCAAATTCACCATACCGCTTCACTTGGGCCTGCGCCAACTCGGCAGTTGCAACCGCACGGGCAAACGACTCTTGCTGGTCGACAGGAATTCGCAGACAGGCCACCCCGCCATACGGCCTCAGCGTGTTAAATAGATTCTGAAGAAATTGATGGTCCGTTGGAGCATGCGGCTCTTCAACGACAATCAAGTTTGCCAAGTAAGGCGGAAAAGGAAAGGTATCCGGATTACCGACGTGTGCAGTGACACGGGTTCCATAGCAACCGGCAGCATCCAATCGTTGGCGTAGACGCAATACGTTTTGGGCATCGGCATCCACCACAATCAACTGCCGAGAAGTATCTTGGGCCAACTCCTCGATCATCCGACCTGAGCCAATCCCCCAGGCAATTGCATAACCTTCCGTTGCACCTTGCAACTTGAGGATAGACGCCACACGCGCCGCCCAACCATCCTCGGAGGAAGTCTCCAAGGATTGGACGTTTAGCGTGTGAGCATTCGCTCCGTACCCGTCTGCTGAAACAATTGCGGACTCAGAGTTACTTCGTTTCTGACCAAAACAGTAAATGGTTCCTGCGGCGGTCACTACCAGCAGTTTGTCGTCGGCAGCCAGCATACTGCTTACCGACCCATCGATTTCTTGCGACCAAACAGGTGGAAGAACCTCGTTACGGGTGCGGGCATCTTCTTGTGCATGAATCCATGGGCGAACATCGAATCGGGCCACCGCCTGTATGTCTGATGAATTCTTCTTGCCAGACAGACACGGGCCTCCCGTAAAAATTTCATCTCCCGCTTTCAGATACAATGTGCCTGGCGCCTCGGGAGGAATGGTAATCGACCACCCTGGTTCAGCCATAAATTGTTTTTCGGTGAATGGCTTGCCGCGTCGGTCCTTCTTTTGCACCGTTTTCGTCGGGCCGCGCAACGATCGAACCGTCAACTTTCGATCTGCCAGCTCCCAAGTTTTTTGATCACTGAGAACTTGCGGACGTGCGGAGCCGATCTGTTTGCCCTCGGCGAGGTCAAAGCGTCCGCCAGCCAGGAAATATTGTCCTTGCCTTTCTCCACGACTGGCCCCGTTTTCACTGGAAGCCCCCTTTTCACTGGAAGCACAGACGTGGAAATCGCCAATTCTTCTGTCATATCGGAAGTGGGCCAACTGCCCCGTTTGGCGATCGAATACGGCGGGAGTCGTGCGTCCCCCGGGTACGATCAAACTTTGATCGCAAGCCACCAGATAACCTTGGGGTACAATCGATCCAAACGACGGCGCACCATGGGGATGGACCATAAACTTCGAACCCATCTGGTCATTGGTCCAAAGTATTTTCCCGGTGGTCGCATCGACCGCATGGATAAAGATTCCCATCGAAGGCCATATCCCGGTAGTGAAGTAAACAACTCCCTCCAACAGAACTGGCCCACCACGTGCAGGCCAAGTGGAAATAAGGCGATCATTTCCTAAGATTGGGCGTGCCGTTGGATTACCGCTTACTTTCCAGTGCAAGTGACCGTCATCCGCCGCGAGACAATACAAATGGCCGTCATCACTGACCGCATAAATGCGTCCCTGATGGGCCACCGGCGCAAAGCGGACAGGCCCCGCAGTGTAAAACTGCCACACCTGTTCACCATGGTCCGTATCGTAAGCGGTGATACTATCATTCACCGTGGAACCAATAATGATCCGTTTACCCCACACAATGGGCTCATAGGAATCATCGAAGCGCAATTGGAATTGCGACTTCGGCCAGGCCGGGCGCGGTTGAGGTAGCTGGCGCGACCACAACATCTGTAAATTGTCTGGCAATGCGTCCGGGGCGGCGGCAGAACGCTGCGCATCGTAACGCCAGGTAGGCCAGTCTCCCCCCTGGGCCGGTGCAGCCAGAAAAACCGCCAGCCACAGGCCGCCGGTTATGAGAATTTGGTTCTTGAGGTGTGTAGTCATGGGTTGCTGATTTGATGAATTGTATTTCGATGATTGCGTTAGAGGCGAGCTACGTGCAGGCAAAGCAAACACTGAAGCTCGTGGCTATCATGTTTTTCCTACGGGAGCTAGAAAACGCCCACCCCATCCGCTTGCGTCCCAAGCCAAACGAATCTTGGAGAATGCTCGCGAACAAAGCTTTGCCTCTTATCCCACTTTCCACGCGAGCATTGTCCAAGTTCGTTTGGCGCAATCAAACAAGCCTGCCAGCTTCCATTTTGCACACACGTTGGGCGTATTCCAAGGCTTGCTCGTCGTGAGTTACCAGTAATACGGCTCCTTCACGGGAAAATTCTTGCAAATGCTCCAATACCAATGCCGCATTGGTCCGGTCAAGGTTGCCGGTCGGCTCATCGGCCAGGATCACTTGCGGCCGATTCAGCAGAGCGCGGGCCAAGGCTGTCCTTTGCCGTTCCCCAGTACTTAACTGCCCTGGCAAATGTTCCGTTCGATGCTTGAGGCCCAAATGGTCTATCAGCTCTAGCGCACGGGTGTTCGCTTCAGCCCGTTGACTAGATTCAGATTGTTGAGTTGCCATGGCTGCGGTCAACACATTTTCTAACACGCTCAGATAGGGCACCAAATGAAACTGTTGAAATACAAATCCGAGCTGACGAGCGCGTAATTCCGCACGACGATCGGCTGTTAGCGCATACGGATTTTGGCCGCCAATGAGAATCTCACCGCCGTCAGGTTCTAATAATCCACCGGCAGTCAATAGTAGAGTGGTTTTGCCACAGCCACTCTCGCCCTGCACTGCCACAAAATCACCCACATCCAGTTCCAACGACAGATCACCGAGCGCATGTACGCGTTCTGATCTGACCGCATAGGCCTTGCTCACGTTGCGAATCTCAAGCAGCATCGGTTCAATTATCCTTCCCGCAAGACGGTCGCCGGATCTTTGCCGGCAGCCAGTAGGGCTGGTATCCAACTTGCCAGTCCAGAAAGAAGCGTCGCAATCAGCATCGTGACCAGCAACAAGTTGGGAGAAAACCAATGGTCCATTGCCCACTCAGCCATTGCCTTTTCAGAATAGGGCATGCCAGCCGACCATTGCATCGTCCCCCAAAAGTGGGCAACTCCCATCCCTAGCCCATAGCCTAACAAGGCTCCCAGCAATCCGATCAACAACGACTTGGCTAGAAATAGCTTCACGATTTGTTTCGAGCGAAATCCGATCGCACGCAAAATGCCAATTTCCATGGTTCGTTGACGGACATTGCCCAGGGTTAAAATGCCAATCCAAAATGCCGCACCAACAAGCACCAAGGGCACTAAAATACCCGCCAACAATTCACGCTGTTTGCCTAATGTGGCCTGACGATTTTTTTCTTGCTCAAGCTGTTGGTCTCCGGACTCCATTTGTCGCTGCAAAGCAGCTTGGGCCGCATGCATTGTTTGAGTTCGCGCCTCTGCCCGAGCCAAGGCCTTGGAACTCAGCTCCTCGACCCGTGTGCCAGGCAGAGTCTTGGCGATTTCAGCCCGAATCTCCCCGACTCGGTCCTGGGTAGCACAATTACACTGCAATGCCATGATTGCATGGACGAGGTTCTCTAAACCGAGCAATTGCTGTGCGGTGGCCAGACTGATCCAAACCGTACTGTCATCAATGGAGTTGCGTTTGGGATGCAATTCGCTGACGGTAAATTCTTGTCCCAGCAGGGTCAACTTGTCACCCAATTTGAGACCCTGTTTGATGTGAATGTGATAACCAACGACGACATTCCCCGATTCGACCGGATTTTGCAGGGGGCTTTTGAGATTGCGGTGCATGATTGGCACTTCGCCACGCGTACCAATCACAATCACCGTTTGTTCCTGCTTCGGTCCATGCCACTGAAGCCTGTGAGTAACGATCGGCAACAGATGGTTAATGGTTATTAACTTCGATTCGGAAAGCCGGGCGACGTGACTTTCGGGCATCGTTTCAGTTAACTCACCGCGCAGATGGAAAGATTCAAGGTCCTGCGTAGTGGGCAAAATAAAAATATTAAAACCAAGCCCTTTGGTGATTTTACGCATCGCATCGTTGAGCTGGGCGCCTGCCTGATGAACTTTCGCTTGCTGTTCGTGGATAGCACGCTCAGTTTGCACCTGTTGGGCTGCGAGGATATCGACCGAGCGCAATTCATGCCATTCGAGCAACCGCAGCGCCCCAACAAAGGAGCCCACCGCGATACTTACCGACAATAGGCTCAGCCCAAAATTCAGCTTACGGTGTCCAATCTCACGAATGACTAAACGCCAGATGCTCATGGTTAGCCTAATCCAAATATTCTGCTGATTACCAAAATTTGCAAGTTGGAACGAGCGCCAGCATAGTTCTGGCATCACGTAAGTGGAACTCAATTACCAGGCCGGTAGATTCAGAAATTTCGTGAACTTCGGACTGAAACCCTTCACTCGTGTTAGCACAAAGGGCATTGGGGTGGCACCGACCGTCGTTCGGAGTGGACATTGCCAGCTCGTAAACTTACTCGAACGATTGTCGGTGTGCGCAAGCACAAGAGGCTAGTAACCTCCCTCTTTGAACCAAAATATGTAAGCCTCCTGTGCTGCGCACACCGACACTAATTCGAACACATCTCTCTGCCAAAGAACCGTACTGCGGACCAGTGTCGGTGCCACCCAAAAACCAGAACAAACCGCCTGCCGGTCGCAACAGCCTATCATCGTTTAACAATCAAAAGACTAGCTCCTGCGATTCCGATCACACCCAGTCCGAGCAGCACCAGCAAGCCCGTCATCAATGGACTGAATCCCGTCTCAACCCGTGGCTTATCGATCGAGACCTGATGTCCAACTAACGGAGATTCAGCTACTGGCATTTCTGATGGCGGAGCATTTTCGGCCACCAGATCACTCTTTTCTGACATGCTCGCCGAGTTGTCTTCTGGCTCATCCCCCAAGGGCTCACCCAATCCGGCCAGACCGGTCAAAGGTGGCAGTGGTTTCTCTTCATCAGCCGTCGGCTTCACCAACTGGTCCCAAGCTACCGACATCAACAAATCGGCGCCTATATTTTGTGCTTTAACCTGGCATGTGCATGGGCCGGTTAACTCCGCACAGGCTGCATGGATGTTTTCGACACTGATTCCCGCCCCCACCAGGGCATACAAAACACGCCCCCGACCAAAGATAGGAAACGCCATCGGTTGCTGAAACTCGAGCAAGTCGTCTTCGGTGGCAAGTAACATCTGTATGAAAGCCTTTTCCCGCGCATCCTCTCGGGATAATCGCAATGTGCTGAATTCGATTCTCAATTCATCCGGATCAATATCAACTAAACCATTTTGAATGTCCGCTTCTTCGATTTCAGGCAACTTCAGTTGTGCCTGTTCCTCGGCAAGGCGTTGCTTGAGAAGCGCAAAGGCTTCATCATTGCGTGTTCGAAGATCTTCGTCCGAGGTTCCATCAAGCAACACCCAAACGGCCGTCTGTCCTAGAAGTAATCGTTTGGTAATCTCCTGACGCACGGGAGAATCAAACAGAGTTTCTGTAGCAGAGTCCTTCAGGTTGCCTGACCAAATTTCCATCTGGGTCGCGGGACTCCGGACCACCAGCCAAGGCAACTCCGACGCCTGTTGGGATTTCCAAAGTGCTCTCACCCGTTCATAGGAATCTGCGTTCGACTCACCGCCAGGCTCTTCCACATCAGGCTCTTCCACATTAATGTCGACGAAGCGCAAGCGTATATTGGCATTACTCGCAGGCCCTTTAGTTTGCAGATGGTCCACAAGAGCCCGATGTTCCGTAGATAGATCTCCCTGATGAAAAAGAATCAGTTCATAGAGATCGGCATCCCAGCGTTCCAAAGCATAGCGGAAAACGGGCACCGAGCAGGCCCATGAGAGGCCACACAATGCCACGATCGCCGTCCCAGCAAAGATCCCTATCAAGTTTTTTTTGACTATGAAAGTCATCGAATTCCCGCTTCTGGTAAACCGGTCCGTAGGCCCTATCGTAGGGAACCTTGCTCCGCTTGACAACGATTGGGGCTAAAGCAATCACATCCTTGAGGCTTATGAGAAAATAGATTTAGGCGTGTTGCTTTTTGAGAAACAAAGTGGTATCTTGAGAAACATGAACTTAGTTCCCCTAGCACAACGGATTCGATCCCACCGCACAGCCCATAAGCTTACTTTGGAGCAAGTCGCTGAGAGGACAGGACTTACGAAGAGCATTCTGTCCAAAGTCGAGAACTTTCGGGTGACACCTTCACTGCCAACACTGGCCAAGATCGCCGAAGCACTGGGCACTACGATGTCGGAATTACTGGCCGGATTGGATGAAAAACCGCAAATGGTCCTGGTCAGGAAAGATCAGCGCTTACTGGTCGAACGTGACCGGCCCAACTCAAATATTCTCTATCATGCCCTGGCCCATACGCGGCCGCTCAAAATGATGGAACCCTTTCTGTTAGAGGTACCACCCGGCACAGCCCGCCGACAACGGCTAGCCCATGAAGGAGAGGAGTTCATCATGTTGATGGAAGGCACCATTGATTACGAATACGGCGACGAAACATTTCACCTCAATGCGGGTGACTGCATCTACGAAGACGGAGCGGTCAAACACACATTGAACAACCCAGGAAAAACTGCTGCCACGGTGCTGGTCGTGTACGCCAACCACAGTCCGGCAACTGACTGAAATGTGGTTGTTCTTACCGCCTTTTTTTATCCCTGTTTCCAAGGAGTGATTTAAGATGCCAAGTACTTGTGTAGAACCAACCTCAACCACGAATGGTGTCACACCCAAGCCGGTAAAGCGTGAATTCGTGTTCCGTCGTGAATATCGGGGAACCGTGAAAGGACTCGTTCTCGACTGGAGCGGTACCACGGCAGACAAATATGTCATTGCACCCGCCGTCGTTTTCGTGCAAGCCTTTAAGAATCAGAGCGTCGACATTACCATGACCGAAGCCCGCGGCCCGATGGGACTGCGAAAAGATTTGCATATCAAGGAATTGACCAAAGATCCGATCGTTCGTGAAAAATGGAACGCAGTCCACGGCAAATATCCCGATCAGTCCGATGTCGACAACATGTTTGCCGACTTCGTTCCTGCTCAAGTCGCCTGCCTGCCAGAGTATACCGACCTGCTGCCAGGAACTGCGGAAGTCTGCACCCGTTTGCAGAAACAGGACATCAAGATAGGCGTATCGACCGGATTTCTCCGAGTCATGGTCGACGTACTGCTCAAGGATGCAATCGCGCAGGGCTTTACCCCCGACGCGACCGTTGCTGGTGACGAAGTGGAGCAAGGAGCACGCCCTAAACCGTTTATGGTTTACCGCAACCTTGATCTGATGGATGTCTGGCCCATCGAGTCGGTCCTCAAAGTCGACGACACCACCGGTGGAGTCGGTGAAGGCCTCAATGCGGGTTGCTGGACGCTAGGTGTCTCTCGCTACAGTAATTACATGGACATCAATACGCTCGAACAAGAGGGGGAACTCTCCGAGGAAGAAATCGAGCGCCGAAACGAAGCCTGCAAAGAAAAATTACGCCAAGCTGGTGCCCATTACGTAATCGACAGCATCGCGGATATCGAGCCGGTCATCGAAGACATCAACGCCCGCCTGGCACGTGGCGAACGTCCGTAGGTTCGACTGGGTAATCCCCGGTTTATCCGTAACCGGTGAGAAGAATGGATTACCACGGAGTCACGGAGGACACAGAGAAAAGAACTGTTTTTATACTCTCTGTGTTCTCCGTGACTCCGTGGTTCAATTCATTGGTATTATTTTAGCAGAGTGTGACTTCGCAAGTTGTCTGGGAGAGACCCGACTACACTCGTCGCAATGCGATCGCCAGGCAGGTCATGGCCAACAAGCAGAGCGTAGACGGTTCGGGGATTGCCGTGACGGGACTGGCTGTATTCACGTATTGCACGACTCCCACTTTCGATTCGCCGCTGTCGGTCGTGTAGGTGAATGCCAGGTCACGCGCATCGAGGGCCGTGTTGTAGCCTGTGCCGATCGATTGATCGCTGGCAAAGGTTGAACTTCCCAGCAAATACGCCTCAATCAACTGCTCATTGGTAGCCAAGAACGTTTGCCAAGTTGAACCGGGTGCGCTGTCATCTCCGAAACTGCCCTGCCAACGGAGAAAATCGTGGCCATCGGTGTCCCCGTCACCATCGGTATCGCCCGTGCCGCTAGAGCCAAACGCACCCTCCAAAATACCCAGATCGGCCTGGTCCACCGACCCGTTATTTCTAAGATCGGCTGCTGGCTGGGTAGCATTGCCTACACCCAGGGCATCCAGGTTCCCCTGCAACCAGCCTGCCGCATTCAACGATCCGCCCGTACTGGAGACCTCATAGCCGGTCAGGGCCAAACCGGCGTCACCCTGGAGTGTCATCGCTCCGCTCTGTACATCGACTTCCAGGATCACCGGGGTGAAGACAACCAGATTGTCGATCGCCCACCACCAGTTATTGACTGCATCCTCCATGCCAAATGTGATCACAGCACTGTTGGCACCCGCTGGATTGTTGAGCCCGATTTCGACCGCCTCGTTGGGCGCGTCATTATGAAAGTTGGGGCCTGCCGTGGAGGTCCAGCGCATAACTTCGATCGCCGGGGCGCCATCGTAGGAAACGGTAATATTAACCCGTTGGTTGCCCTCGTCGCGCCAACTGGAATCGAAACCGAGATTCAGCACTCCGGCACCGAAGCCGGTCACTGAAATCGGACCAGTACTGAGAAAGGTGTTGTAGGTCCCAAGACTCTCCGGATCACCGATATCGTCCCACTCGTCCGGATCGGCCACGGCAATAGTCCCCGAGGCATTGGTGAAAGTGGATCGCAGTTGGTCGTCCACAGACGACCACCAATCACGGTCGGCGAAACTCCAGCCTTCCCACTCGGTAACGCCAATGCCATCGCCGGATCCTTCCCCGGGCAGATTGTTCACAATGTTCCAACCGGCGGGTGGTGTATGGGTGAAGGCATTCGCTTCGGCCACGACTTCATCTTCGTTTGGCCCAAGTACCAGGCTGTCAAAATTTTCCGAAAAGACCGTAGCCGCCTGGCTCTCTCCTACCGTTACCAAACCTAACAAGCAGACCATCGGCACAACGGCCATACGCAGACACCGTTGGCGGCCAAACATCAGTCCTGTGGCCAAGAGCAGGGTCGCTGCCAGCACGGCGGCACCAGGTTCCGGCACCGCCTGGATCAGGAGTTTCAAACGCACCCGCGCCGTTCGCCTGGTCGAAGGCCAAACGAAATTGCAGGATGTCATCGAGGCTGTGGGTGCCATCGTTATTCAGATCCGAAGCCCGGTAACGCTGAGCCTCGGAGAGACTGGCCAAATCGCTGCCAAAGGCGTTTTCCAGTCGGGTCCAGTCATCGGTGTCGAGGTCGCCATCAAAGTCCAAATCGGCAAATTGGAAAGCCGCGTCACCATTGCCTATGAACCGTACCACTCCCTGAATCGGCTCGGAACTGACCGCATCGGCATACTGAAAAGTAATGTCTTGCCCTTCCTGGTAATAATGGCTCCAAGTACCAACACCCAAATCAATACTGGCCCCTACCCCGATCATTCCCGTGCCCAACGCCGCCTCACTGAGGTCGGCAACCGAGGAAGGGTCGGTGAGTACCTGTCCGTACCAAAAACTCTTCCGCCGCGTGGCCTCTACGCTGATCCCTGATCCTGGATGACATTCTGAAGTCATCGAATTTTGTGTGGGTCAAATCTTGAAATCAACGACAGGCCCCCTGGGGGAAAGGGGGCCGTATGCACCAAGTCGACGTGTCATCCTGGTCTGCCGGTTCACAGCCTAAAAATTCGGCTGACCAAACGGCGGATGAAATAAGCGGGCTAGCCATGCATGCATCGACTAGAATAC
>JBDOMT010000110.1:0-5084 GCA_039831705.1 Pirellulales bacterium
ACCGCGTTTTTCGTCCATGTACCTTGCCGGCCATCGAACAATTTCGGCCTCTGTTGCCAACTTGAATCCATCCAAAACGATCCGGCTAGCCTCTGCCATGATGCCTTGCGTCTGCTGGACAATTTGTCCGATTTCGGCAACTGGACCCTCGACGAGAATGGCGTCATGCACAGGGCCACAAACTTGAACGCCGCTCTCCGTCGCTAGGGAGCACGCCAGCCGCATCATCTCAGCACCGTTGGCCTGCATGGGGAAATTGCCTAGCGACCGGGGGTTCGATTCATCCGTGGTCTGTAGTCGCCAGCCGAACACCGTTTGCATCCAACCTTGCAGCATGCCCCGGTCTACCTGCAACTGCGACCATCGCCAGAACTTGCGATAGGTACTCTGGTGTGCATGCAATAAATTCCGTGCCATGGCAATTTGTTCGCCAAGTGATGCCGCTAACCCGTGCTCTTGCATCCCATACTGGACAGCCAGTGCACACACCTTGAATCGATTACGTTCGATCGGGTGGGAGTCCTTGGTCGCGTCATCGGGGACCGCACCGGCCTGTTTGGCGAACGCCAAGTACGGGTCGCCGCTACCGTAGGCTCGCAACATGGCCGGATCGTCGGACAATGCCGCGGCGATTCCGAGTTCCTGTTGGGACCAATCGACGTAGGCTATTGCCCGTCCCTCTGTCGGTTTGATGAGCCCCCGTAACCACACCGAAGGTCCGAATATGAATCGATTGTTCGACGGTTGGTTTCGACCTGTCCTCGAGCTGAACGGGGAAAGTAAACACCGATTGCGGCCGTCTTTGCCCACCGCTAGTTTTTCTAGTCGTAACTCGGACAGGGAGTGCCGCAACTCTCGCAAGGCGGACACTTCGGGGTACTTGCGAGCCTGTTGTCGAAACGTGTCCCGATCCAAAGCCAAGCGACCTACCGGCGTCCGAGGCCAGGGAATTTGCCGCAATTCAAGCCAAGCCGCGAACCGTTCTAATTTGAAAACGCGACTATCGTAAACACCGTAATCCGCATCAACTTCGCGAATCAGCTGGTCTTTTATTTCGCCCCAGTTGTCGCGAAAAACGCCGAGTGTATCTGCATCGATGGGTATGCCGGCGTGTTCCATGCTGGCCACGGCCGCCATATACCGACCACGAAGCAACGCCCGCGACAAATCGACGTTTGACATCATCGCAGGCAACAATTTGGCCAGGGCATCTACGTCTGTTTGACAATAGTCGAGCAGAGCCACTCGCTGGCAATCGGTGTACGGGCCGCCCTTCATTGCCAGCTCTCGCATCTCGTCCTTTTCGACTGCCGCAATTGAATCCAAACCGTAGAACGCCAGTGTGTTTAATAATCCGCAACGAGCGCCGGTCTTGCCGTTGGTGTGGACTCGTTGCTCTGCCCACAAGTCGAGAATTCTGCGTGGAGTGTCCCACCCAAGGGCCTTGAAACAACCAATTTCAGCGCTGGCAAAATAAGCCACAAACAACGTATTGTCACCAGTCGAGAACGGTGGAGCATCGTGAAGTTCATCGGCAGACAACCGTAGCAGTCGATTCGAGAACAACTCCCGCCCAACCAGGCAAACGGGAGTTGGCCGTTCGCCATTGGGGGCGGAGAACTCGAAATCGATAAACCACACTTCTCGATATTGGCATAGGCGGTCCACGTCACACCTCCCCCCGCAATTGCTTCAAGATGGGATGTTCCATCGAGTCGATATAGCGATCGTCGAATGCGATTTTTAACATGTCACGGAAAGTCATTTCGGGCCATTCGGGATCTGGGATCGCGCCGGTGGCCTCGTATACGTCGTACTTCCCATCGGGCATATTGGCCTGCACTCGGACCCACTTCGACATGGCCAATTCGGCCGCTCGTAGGGCTGATAAATGCCAGTTGTTGCGTCGCCCATCTGTGTCCGGCACCCGAACCGGCCAAAGGAACACACCGCCGGCCGTTTTGGTGATCCCGGCGAATAGGAACGTCGGCTGGATCTCGCCAGCCAGTTCATCCCACAAGGACGGGGCGACCAGATATGCCTCGCGGTTAATCTCGTCCGTGAAAAGGGCCGTTTGCATCCGGAAAGATTCATCCGCATGCACCCGGACAAATTGTTGTTTGTTTGGCTTACCGCATGAAATGACAGTAAGGGCTTTCTTTACGCCGATTTGTGAAGATTCTGTCAGGCGCAAGAGTGCTGGGTCGAACGGGTCAACCAGCTTGTTTTCTTCGGTTCCGCCGGGATTTGATTCCGCTGCGCCCGGATCGGTTGCTTTCGTTTTTGGGGTTTTTGGGTTTGTCGCCATAATTGGATCCTTTAGTTAACGAGGGATTGATAATAAATTTGGTTGGCTCTTCTGCCATGAAGAAGAAGAGCATTTGTGATCCGTCGAGGACCACCTCGGCCATGAAGGGAAACTGCGTCTGCGATGAGCATGGGTATGTATGCTTACGAGGCATCGTTGCCTCCGTTCAACCGCCGCTGTTCGGCTAACTGGCGGTCGCGAAGCCCGCTGAGAATCCAGCAACCACGAAAATCACGCCAGTGGCGGGGTGGTGCTGTGTAGACAAGCCAAACCATCTGACGAATTCGGTAGACGTATCGCGGTATAATCACTAAAATCATGAATGCCATCCTTGTGATAGGGGCTGGTAAAAACACGGCCTCGGCGGACCGGCCGCCGAGGTATTTTCTCTTTATTGAATGCCCGCCTCGTCCAATTCCTTTTCAGCAATTGCCAATCGGCCGGTGGACGTCGGATCTGGTCGTGACGGAATGTTGTCCGACGTGGCGGTTGTTGCGACGACGAATCGAACGCCGGCCTCGACACTCGTATAACGCCTGCCGCCAATGAGGACCGACTCGAGACGGTGGCCCTTGACGCCGCGTTGCATCCAACGCCAGACCGTTCGCAAAGAGGGCCGTCCAGGCAGTTTTTTGGTAGCCTGAGCCGGCGTGATAAGTGTCTCGTCTAACATAGAAAACCTCGCAGTTCAGTGACGATTCGTGTCAAGAGCTGCGAGGATATGCGATTTCGTGAATCGGAAGCGGTCGTTTAGCAGTCGTTAAGCGGTCATTTAGCCGCACCTCTATTCTGGTCGAGTAGCCGCACCCCTTTTGGCGTGATGGTTGCGCCTGCTTTGTTCCCTTTTGGCCTGTGAGCCAGTCCGTGTTCGATGAGCGAGTTCAGCCGGGCGCCGACGTTTTTTTGACCCATGTGGGTCTTGTTTGCGATGTCCACGACCCGCTGCCGATTTGGGTGATTGTCGTTCAGGCACCGAAGAATCAGTCCGTCGTCGCTGTGAAGGCTTAGCGGCGGAGCCGCCTGAAGTTTCAGCGTGTCTCGTACGAGTTCGAGGCAGAAATCGTATTCGTTTTTGTCATGGATCAGAAGATTCTCGATGTCACACTCGCGGCAAAGGGCGACAAACTCCTGAGGATTGACGGGAAACTTCGTGCCAGTGTCGGACGACCATTGCGAACGAAAAGCTTCCCGTTCAAGCTTGTAGGCGTCCTCTTGCTCGTACGCCTCCCGCATCGCGTTGGTGAATTTTTTCAGGGTCGCCCAATCTAATTCTGGTAGCGTTTCCTTCGACATCGGTCACCCTCCTGGATGCTCCTGGAAAGAAGTAAAAACACGGCAAGCGGTCCAGGTTGCCGCTGTTCGCCCCCTCGGGCTAGCCGCGCGATGTATTCTACATGACGTGTCCAATCTCCAGGAAAGCCCTGCCGACGCGCGTTGGTCACTGCCGAGCACTTGCCGTTATCCGACTTGTTTAGCCACCTCGATGGCTTTGTCTAGGTCGCGTTCGGCGTAGATCTGTGTAACATCCGCCGCCGCGTGACCCAGAATCACCTGTGCGGCCTCAAGGCCGAACCGCTTCCGAATTGCCGTCGCTGTCGAGTGCCGCAGCCGGTTGGGGCTCCACTTCTCGAGAAGTTCGGCGTGTTGGTCTTTTTTGCGGCGGATGCGGTTAATCTTCTCCACCGCCCGGTAGACCGCTCGGCGGTAACTGTCTCGCGTGTAGCGGTCGGCGGCTTTCCGTTTGGGAGTCGTCAACCGGTTGCTCCCTGGCGTATTGCCGTGACTCAACGGCGTCTTGCGGGCCGCATGGGCCAGGTCCCGCCGCTTCTGTTCTGATTCCTGTGGTGAAAAACAAAACCACGCCTTGGGACGGAGTAGGTACGACCGGAGGATATCCTGGGCTTGCGGGCCGATGACAATCGATCGCCGGCGGCCTTGGTGCTGGGTTTTATGGGTTGCTGGCCTATAGATCCATATTTCGCCGCTGCGGTCGATGTCGCAGGGCCGCAGAATGCAGACTTCCTCAGGCCGACAGCCGGTTAGCCGCTGAAACCGAACCATGTCGGCGACCACGGGGCCAAGCACGGCTAGCGTTTGGTTAATGGTGGCGTCATCCACTGGTCGGACCGGTGCGTTCTCACGCGCTTTGGTACGGTTCGCCTTGAGTCCGGTAACGGCCTGCAATCCATGGAAGACGTTGGCAGGCACATGTTCTTCTTCGGTGCCCCAGCGAAACATCCGTTTTATTCGTCCGATCTGCTTATTGACATGCGATCGGCACCAGTCAGCGTCGATCATCGACTGCCGTACGGCCTTCAGCTTCCTGGGTCCGAAGTCGGCGGCCAGTTGCCGACCATACAGACGGCGGGCGTGGGCAACGGCTTGCTCGATGAGTCGCACTTCGTCGGTGCGGGTGCCATCGGGCCGAACGTAGTAACCACGGGCATAGCGGAGGTAAGCGACGATGAGTTCCGCTAGGAAGAGGCCCTCGTGGGTCGGTTGGGGCAACTGCCGTCCACCTGCCAACCACTCGGCGATCAGACGATCGTATTGGTCCTTGCTGGTTTGGCAACCATGCGGACCAAGATAGAAATCTTTCCCACCGAGAGTAACGATTGCCTGTCCGCTTGCCCTGTGTTTGCGATATTTGGGAATCGCTTGTTTCAGTTGTGGCATTGTGTGCCGCCTGCGGTGAGCTACGCACCAAAACGGTAATTACCGTTTTGGGACTAGTTCAACCGTGGCCGCACTGCCAACCATTGGCAGGTGACAAACG
>JBDOMT010000455.1:0-22337 GCA_039831705.1 Pirellulales bacterium
TGCTTCCAACTTCTTAAGCCATTGCCTGCGATAAAAAGTTGTTTCCTGCTGACCAACAGGGGCGTGGCTACACGTGAGAAGCCGGCTTGTTGGAGTAACGTGGCCACTTCTCGCAGACGGTACTCTTTGAGGTGTAAGCCACGGGCGGTGGTGCGTGAAGGACAGAAGTCTCCGGTCACATCCATCGGTCGTAGTAGCCAGTTGGGTGTAACCGTTATCAGGATTCCGCCTGGAACAAGTAAGCGGTGAATATAACGAAGGTAGTCGGGGATTTCGTCCGGGCAAATGTGCTCGAAGACATCGCTCCAATAGATAAGACTGGGCTTGTTGGTAACCGATTGGGGGGACAGGTCGGTCAGGCTTCCCAACAACAACTGGTCGGAAGCGTCATGGCCCAGTAACTTGAGCGCCTGTTCCCGCATGGTGTGCGAGACTTCGATTCCACTGACATCAAATCCACAAGATCGAATATTCTGCAGCAAGACGCCGCTGCCATAACCAATTTCAAACAGTCTAGGACATTCGATTTGCTGGTCCTTTTGCTCCTGGAGGAGCCTGCTGACGAGTCGTACATCACGTTGGCTTAAGCCCATCACCAAAGGCTGATCCACGGCCCCACTCAAAGCTGACAGGATCGCACAAATGGTATCGTAAGCGTGAGAGATTACCACCGTGCGCGCGGGAGACCCTTTGGGCGCTTGTTGTATTTGCTTAGCAAAAATTTGCTCTTGTTCCCATTGCAGGTGGTGAAGCTGATCTGTCGAGAGTCCCTGAAGCGACTGTTGACTGCCATCCGCCAGCACAATCTGGGGTGATTCTGCCTCAAGAGAATTTTTGGTTGGGTTGGGTGACTCGGTCACTAACATGGTCGTTTCCTGGTGTTATTTTTACCCGTAAGGGTGGAATTTACCAATTGCTTGCTGCAGTGATAAAGGAATCGTGGGTTTTGACGGAGGTAGCGTTTCCACAATCGCAGAGGTTCGCTGGTGAAACGAAAGAGCCACTCCAGGGACATGCGTTGCATCCAGAGTGGGGCATATTTTTTGTTGCCAGCGACAAAATCCAATGCGGCGCCAACACCTAGCATCACACAGTTGAGCTGGCTCTTGTGTTCAGCCATCCACGTCTCCTGTTTGGGGCAACCGATACCTACAAACAGAATGTCGATGTTGGAAGCATTTAGTTGAGCGACAACCGCTACATTTTCCTGTGGAGTCAAAGGCCGAAAAGGAGGAGAATAGACGTAGTGAACCTGAAGGCCCGGGTAGGCTTTTGAGAGCTTATGGGTGACCTTTTGCAAAAGGCTAGTCGACTTGCCGCCATAGAAGCCGATCTTTAAGCCTTGTTTCGCGGAAACTTTGCAAAGGGCATTCAACAGATCTTGCCCACGCACCTGCGAGGCCGTGGAATGACCTAGCAATTTTTGTGCAACAGAAAGAGGTTTGCCATCGGCGACAATTAGATCAGCCTGATTTACGATTTCACGAAAGTCGCGTGAATCGTAGGCTTCCATGCACATGTGAACATTGGCAACACAGACATAGGAGCTTGTGTTCTGTGTGGATAAATTAACTACCTGTTGAACAGCATCTGTCAGACTGCAGACATGCACGTTCATGGTCAGAATGTTCTGTAATTTCATGGCGATAGTTGGTTGGTTTGTTGTTTTTCCATTAGAGAATGATAACGACTGAAGATTCGGCTCAATACTTTTTGCGGCTGAAATTGTTGGACCGTGTGTGAGATGAATTCAGGAGTCATCCATTCCTTCTTTTGTTGGATCCAAGCGGAAACAGTGGCCGCAAAGTCTGCGGGTTCCCCCTTGGTGACGACCATACCATTCTTCGTGTTTACGATTCTCTTGACCTCGCCTACATCGGTTGAAAAAGAGGGGAGTCCCGTGGCGATCGCCTCCAGCAATGCAATGGGCATGCCTTCATAGTTGGAGCCCAGCAAAAATCCGTCACAACCCTGAAAGGTGTACGCAATTTGGGGGCGGCTCTGCAAACCAAGGAAGTGAATGTAGTTGGTCATGCCAAGTTCATGGACTTTCTGCTCGGCAGCCTCGCGCAACACGCCATCTCCAATCAATAGCAAGTGGTAAGGAGTGGTACCGCCTTCCAAACACTTGATGGCATCGACGAGAAAGCACGGGTCCTTTTGAAAGTCCAGTCGCCCTACAAATGCCAGTAGTTGTGCTGTAGGGTCGGTAATCTTGAAACGCTCGAAAAGGGACTGTCGCGCAAGGTGTCTCTTTTCGGCGGTTAAGGGAAAAAAGAGTTTGGGGTCATACCAGGTGGGAGTGAAATGAACGTTGTTTCCAAGATCTGGCAATTGGCGAGTGTAGTACGCGACCGATTCTTCATGAACGCAGTGGATCAAATCAAAACGGTTCATGAAAAAACGCTCTAACGCATAAAACAGGCTGGGGCAAACGCCCCATCGTATATCACTTTTCACATTCCGTAGGGCCTGGAGATCCTGATGAACAAACAGTGATTTAGGTCTGGAGTCTCTCAGGAAGGCGATGACCGGTTCGAATCGGTGGAACTCTAGCAGGTCCCCGTGAATTTCGGATTTGTATTTGAGAATCGATAAAGTAAATCGAAAAGAAAGGGGAATTTTGGACCGTTTGGAATAGGTGTTCTCATGGAGTACTGGAAAAAAACGAAAGGTTTGACTGCCAGTAACCGGAATGTTATGCCATTGGCCTGGAGGGTATTTGTCCTTGTCTGTGGTGACCCCAAATATCTCGTAGCTAAACTCCGCGGGCGAATGGTCAAGTATGCCCTTGATGAACGTATCGATTCCCCCCGGGATATTGCCACATGGGTCGGCAGGATAGATAATGGATACGGTGGTCATAGAAAACCTGAATGAGAACAATATTTCTATTAACGTTTATTCGTGGCTCCTTACTCAGTACTTGGCGCGGTACGACTAAGAGGCTACGACTAAGAAGCCACCGTCTGTTCGGTTGTGTTCCCAACTCCTTCTCCATGCGGCATTCCTGCGTAGAGTGAACTAACCGTAGTGGTCAAATTTATGGGGGCGTTAGCATGTGCAGTAGCAGCGACATGCGATTGCTGACCGGGAGAGAAGGGCACGGTTGGTTGGTTAGTCGATGCGATTGACGCTGATTGATTCAAAGTGCCCGGCGCTGGTCCAATAGACATAAACAAGTATCCCAGGCCGATCATCAGTCCTCCTATCATTCCCGTTAGAATCACGATGCTCCTGCTTAGTCCTGTTGGGCGACTTCCCGTTTCAGGCTTGTCGACGCGCGCGAGAAGACTTGCACTGTGCACTGCGGCTTGGCTGGCCCGCACTTCACTAAGTCTTCCCCGTGTTCGTTCTAGTACGGCACGACTACTGGCAACCGCTGCGATTCGGTTGGAGTAGCCAGCTCGGTGTTCTGCTAATTGGCCTAGCCGCACTTCCACATGATTGAGCTGCTCTAAGTTTTCCAGGTAACGTTCATTGGCTAATTGGAGTTCTGCCTCTGCAGCCTGAACGGCATTCTGTAATTCGTCGTGAAGATCTTCACGAATGCTTTCTTCGGCCTTGATCGCTGCCTGTACATAAGGGTGGTTGTTGGAGCGTGAACCACTCAACCGGGCCGTACGGAGTTGGGCGTCTACCAAGCCGTCTTTCAAACGTCTTAATGCGGGCTGTGAATTGAGCAGGCTGCTTGGCATGGCAACCAATTGGCCCGGTTTTTGTTCTGCCGAGATGAGCATGTCTAACAATTGTTCCGCCTCTTGTAGACGAGTTTTTGCCTGTCGATGTTCGCCTTCCAGCTGGACAAGTTGTTGACGTAAATCACTCTGTCCGCTGAATGCCGAGTGCAACGTTCTTAATTCACCCAGGTCTGCTCCCAATTTGCCTTCGAACTCAACCAATCGTTGAGTTGCTTCGTCATGAGCCTTTGCAGACAGTTCGGCTTGCTTCTCTAGTTCGGTTATTAAACTTTGGGCTTGCAGATCGCGTAGCTGTCCAAGTTGGAATTCCACTTGATCACACAAAGCGATCATCAAGCGTATTGCCCGTGTCGGACTGGGGTCTTCTACGATCATGTAGAACATTTCCGTCTTGCCAAATTCCGCCCCATTGGGAGGTCGGAGATCCTGGTGATCACGAAAATTTTCAATCTCTTTGACCGTGGGGTCGCGATTGTCATTTGCACTTTTTAGGGTGGCTGTTACGACTTGTCGGCTTTTTGATAACTCTAAGATGGTTTCTTGCAGAGTTCGTAGTTCTTCTGGATTGGCAAATTTGCCTGGCTGATTGGCTTCCGAGTGCCTGGCCTCTTGGCGGACAACCAGAACCTGCTTTGCTTCCCAATATTGAGTCGCGCTGATTGCATACACGAATGCAATAGCCGTACAGGCCAACGTCGGAATTAACCAGCGTCTGCGATGATGAATGAGCAGTTGTACGATATCCAAGGAAGGCGGTGCATGAGCCTGACGTGAATGCATGACGATTTCCAGCTATTGTTGTATGTCCTATGTTTCCTGGGTCCCTGTTCGGTGGGGACTTCAGTTTCAATAAGTACAGTTCCTTACTGGAGAGTAGCTCATGACTTGCCTGTCAGGATGAAAATGCTCGTGACTCACACACAGCGTGTTGCAATAAGGCAACATGTTGAAAAATTGCCATGATCGGTGCGCCTTAATGAAACAGTTTTCACAGAATCCACTCCTGCAAGCAGGTTCTAGCCTATGGTTAACAGAGTCACGGCCATGAAAACGCTCTTTGCAATCCACAGGCAATCTCAAGATGCAAGTAAAGTGCATAAGGCAGTGGGAAAATTTACAACTATTGAAGGAACGCTGGAGCGAGTTGGCCGGTGATTGTCCTTTCAGAGGATGGATCTGGCTTTCTACCTGGTGGAAGCACTATGGATGTCTGAGAGATGACGCGCCAGGCGATGGTGCTGCGAGCTTGCATCATGAGCTCTACGTATTGCTAGTATTTGATGACACACCCCATCAGGAAGAGAAGTGTCTGGGAGCCAGTTCACGCCATGTGGATTTGGTAAAAGAGAAAACCCCCGCCCAAACCCTGGTGGCGATTGCTCCTTGTTATCTGGAGCAATCGTTTGCCCGTGGTCGCGTATTGCGATTACTGGGAGACGGTGAGGTTTGCAGCGATCATCTTTCGTTTTTGGTGGATTCTCAACTTCCCAACCAGACGCCGATACTGGAAGCATTGGTCAACTATTTGAGTCAGCATGTGGATGATTGGGATTTGCTGGAATTTGCGGGTATAGAGGCCACCGATTCGGTACTGGCTCAAATTTTTGACTTGATGAATAAGCAAGGTTATCAAGTGCAGCAATCAAGTGGCCTCCAGCGTTGGAGTGTTCCATTGCCAGAAAGTTGGGACTTATATCTGGCCCAACTCTCCAAGTCTCACCGCAAGCAGATTCGCAGGCTGAAACGCCGCGTGATGGAGACGGATCGATTTGTCAGACACCTGGTCCGTTCTACTGGCCAATTGGAATTAGCCTGGGATCGGTTAGTCGATCTCCATCAACGCAGAAGGAACAGTCTCGGTGAACACGGGTGTTTCGCCTCAGCCAGATTTGCCAATTTTCATCGTAAAGTGGTGGAACAGTTGTGGAGGGAAGAAAAGCTGCAACTGTCATGGATTGAATTGGATGGGGAACCGGTAGCTGCGGAGTATGTGCTGGCTGGTAATTCAGCCAGTTACGCCTACCAAAGCGGACTGTTGCCGGAGCGAATCGCGGAGAACCCGGGGCAAATGTCACTCATTTGCGTAATTGGGCAGGCGATTGATTCCGGTCATCAACAGTTCGATTTGCTTCGAGGTGATGAACCGTACAAGGCTCACTGGCGGGCCCAGCCACACGCAACCTTGGATGTACAGATCGTGCCTCCTCGGACCGGAGCACGCTGGCGCTATCACTCATGGTCACACTTCCGTCAGGCAGGCCAATGGATGAGGGGAGTGTTGAGAGTTGAGAGTTGAGAGTTGAGAGTTGAGAGTTGAGAGTTGAGAGTTGAGAGTTGAGAGTTGAGAGTTGAGAGTTGAGAGTTGAGAGTTGAGTGTTGAGTGTTGAGAGTTGAGAGTTGAGTGTTGAGTGTTGAGTGTTGAGAATCGTATCAAACCAATTATCCAATATTCGGCGACAGCCCCCCAGTAAAACAAATCTTTTCAGCACATTGCCTACGACACAAACGCATTTCCTAAACAAGAATTTTCTTAGACATCTGAAAAGTTTGGTTTACGAAATATTAGAAACAAACCAATTATCCAATATCCGGCGACAGCCCCCCAGGAAAACAAATCTTTTCAGCACTTTGCCTATGACATAAACGCATTTCCTACACAAGAACCTTCACAGACATCTGAAAAGTTTGGTTTACGAGATATTTAAGATAATGCTTAGCACCTGCAAAAGCCAATTACTTGGAATGTACTACCTGGCGACGCTTCCGCAACGCCAGCGTGCTGCTGCGCGCCGCTGCCATCAGTCGCAGGTGCCAGTCATGGCGCTTTTTTATCATCGTGTGGCGGATACGTATCCAAATGACTGGACCATATCCACCGACAGATTTTGTAAGCAAATTCGATGGTTGCAACGCCGGTTTGAGATTGTCTCGTTGGAAACGGCACAGCAACGGATCGATGCGGGGGTCAATGATCGTCCTACGGTGTGCATTACTTTTGACGATGGTTATGCGGATAACTGTGAGATGGCAATCCCCTGGCTCATCGAACAGGGGATTCCCTTTACTTACTTTATCTCCACCTACTATATGCAACGCGGTGAACCCTTTCCGCATGACTTAGCGAATGGACAACGCCTGCTTCCCAACTCGATAGGCCAATTGCAAAACATGGCTGCGGCCGGTGTTGAAATTGGTGCCCATACACGTACACATGCAGATTTGGGAGCCATCCACTGTGAGAAAAAGTTGCGTGAAGAAATCATAGCATCTAAGGAGGATCTGGAAGATTCTCTGGGGCAGTCTGTACGCTACTTTGCTTTTCCATATGGTATGCCAAAAAACTTGTCGACTGCCGCCTTTCGCATTGCCTACGAAGCACCATTTTTAGGAGTCTGCACAGCTTTTGGCGGTTACAACGCGCCGGCTGGCGATTCTTTTCATCTGCGACGCATTCATGGTTACCCCGAGTGGTCGCGATTTTGTAATTGGCTCACGATGGACCCACGTAAGTTACATACGGGAGATCTATTTCATCCTGGTAACTACCGCAATTCAAAGGACTCATAAGCATTAGCGCAGCTCAATCAAATTTGAAACGGCCGGGTGAAAATTCCCGGTTGCGCAGTGACACCCTGGCGGCCAGTGTGGTAATTCTCATGCTGGTAACGGTAGTTCAACGAAGTGTTGGCTTTGGTCGGGGAGTGCTATTTTGTCGGTGGATGTCGCCCGAAACGCTGGGCCAGTGGGAGATGGCGTATAGTTTTTTGATGTTGGCGGCCCCTCTGGCTGTGCTGGGAGTGCCTGGCTCATTTGGTCGCTATGTGGAACACTATCGACAGCGGGGCCAACTGCGGACCTTCCTGCATCGAACCTCAATTTGGACGGCCACTTGTTGCTTTCTAGCCATTGGTATCATCATTGGTTTTGCGCCTCAATTCTCACAGTTGATTTTCGGTCGAGAAGACAGGGCGACGTTGATGATTGGCATTAGCCTTTGTCTGGCAGCGATCATTCTCCATCATATGTTGGCCTCATTGTTTACTGCACTGAGGATGGTCCGTGTCGTTTCGGCCATGAGTTTTGCCAATAGTTTGTTGTTTGCACTGCTGTCGTTGAGCTTGCTGTGGTGGATTCCCCGGATCTCGAGCTTGTTGATTGGCTATGGGATGGCATGTCTATTGGCATCTTTGGGGGCTCTGTTCTGGACCTTGCCGGGATTCAAACAAATCGAAGCACCGCAGGAAAATCTTGCCCAATACGAATTTTGGAACAAGATGCTGCGGTTTGCCTTTTTTGTGTGGGTCAGTAACTTTTTGGCCCACCTATTTGGCATCGTCGATCGATACATGATTGTGCACTACGGCGGCCTCACACCTGAAGAGGCGATGCAGCAGGTAGGATATTACCACAGTAGTCGTCTGGTGCCCCTGCTAATGGTTTCCTTTGCTGATATGTTAAGCAGTCTATCCTTACCGCACCTCAGCCACGATTGGGAAGCTGGTCTTCGAGATAAAGTGGTGCAGCGGTTGAATTTTACTCTGAAGCTTACCTGTTTGGGCATGCTGGCCTTTGGGGTGTGCGTTCTGCTGTTTTCGCCCCTCCTGTTTCATGTGATTTTGCAAGGCAAGTATGACCATGGGATGGCCGTACTCCCCTGGACCTTGGCTGCGTGTGCCTGGTATGGCATCTACGCTGTAGCTCATAATTACCTGTGGTGTGCCGAGAAAACTAAACTGGCAACCTTGCCACTGGCCATAGCGTTGGTCGTGAACATCCTGCTTAACTTGGCACTGTTGCCGAAATGGGGATTGTTGGGTGCCGTGGTCGCAACGGCCATTTCGAGTCTCCTTTGTATTATGTTTACACTCTTGCTGAGCCGCCTGCATGGAATGTCGATCGCCAGAGGTACTTTGTTGTTGGGATTGGCTCCGGTTGCTTTAGGATTGGGCCTACTTCCGGCGCTGGTCACCTTCGTGCTGATGCTTGGTTTGTCACTTGGAACCACCTTGGTTTTCGATAGTCAAGAAAAGCAAGAGATCAGCCAGCTCGTGGTCCGTAAATTGTCTAAGTGGTGGCCATCCCGAGGAAGACCATTAGTGAAGAATGCATGAATTTTGATCTTTGAATTTTGACAAATCTCTTAGGAATATACGATGCAGGAAGATGAAGCAAAATGATGGGATTCAATATTCTGGGGTGACACTGACACTGATCCGTAGAGCGGCTCTTTGGCGAGAGACACATGTTCGTAGTAGTGTCGGTGTGCGCAGTACAGGAGGAGATTGAGGTTGCTGACCTCTTGTGCTGCGCACACCGACAATCGTTCGAATGAGTTTGCTCACTAGCAATGTCCATTCCGAACGACTGTCGGTGCCACCCGCAATGGGCAGTGTGCAGTGAATTGAAAATGAAAAATGCCGGCGTTAATCAAGGGCAAATTTTCACTTTTTTACTGAACCCAGACACCCGACTACTTATGCCCTCACTACAACCATCGACAGCCAACCGTCCCTTACGGGTGATGTTTCTTATTACCAGCATGCCCGTAGGTGGTGCGGAAACGTTGCTTTACAATCTGGTCCGAGGTATGGATCGCTCCCGATTTCTGCCTGAAATCTGCTGCTTGAAAGAGCCCGGTCTACTTGGTGAGGAGCTGCAGGCAGAAATGTCTATCCATAGCGGATTGCTTCATCATAAATATGACTTTCGGGTGCTGTTTCGACTGAGGAAATTATTTCGACAGCGTCAGATCGATGCGGTCATTACGGTTGGCGCTGGAGACAAAATGTTTTGGGGTCGATGGGCGGCCCGATTGGCCCGGATCCCGGTCGTAGTTTCGGCTCTGCACAGTACCGGATGGCCAGACGGAGTAGGCCGCCTGAACCGACTGCTCACCCGATGGACAGACGCATTCATTGCCGTGGCAAATACGCACGCTCAGTTTCTTGTTGAGTATGAGAAATTTCCAATCGAAAAAGTCCATACGATCCACAATGGTGTTGATACCCACCGCTTTACTCCTGGTGATCCTTTGCCCGTTCGAAATGCTTTGGGAATATCTCTCACAGCGCCAGTTGTGGGGATCGTGGCTGCGCTAAGATCAGAAAAAAACCATGAGTTGTTTTTACAGGGCGCTCAACAAATTGCCCGAAAGATGCCGGAAACACAATTTTTAGTCATCGGAGATGGACCAAGACGAGAGTTTTTGCAACACCTAGCACAGCAGTTGAATCTGACCGAAGTGGTTCACTTTCTAGGTTCCAGAGATGACATCCCCCAACTGCTTTCGGCATGTAATGTCTTGGCTCTTACTTCGCACAATGAGGCGAACCCTGTATCCATTCTGGAAGCATTCAGTAATGGTTGTCCCGTGGTGGCCTCTGAAGTGGGGTCTATCCGCGAAACCGTCACTCCAGACGAAACGGGTTGTTTGTTCCCGGCTGGAGATACCGATGCCTACGTCGAGGCCATATTGAACTTGCTCAGTGATCCGTCACAGAGTCTCCAGTTTGGTAGTGAAGGAAGAAGGCGGGTGCAACAGGATTGGTCGCTTACGGGAATGATCGAGGGATACCAGTCGCTGATCGCCAATCTCTATGCATCAAAAACTCGCCAGAGTTTGGTTGCGGAGTCGGCCACGACCCATTGGGCGGGCACTGGATTGGCATAAGTACAACAATCGTCATGACCTGAGTGGAGGCAGTAAGACTAAATTCAATGTATTCCCATTTTAAAAGCTATGGTTTGATGTTGCCCATTATCATACAAGGAATTTTCTCATGTCTGCTTCCCACCTCGTCGATTGGACTGACCAACAGTATTTGGACGTAGAGGAAAAGATCTTACTTGCTAAGCATAATCTTCACGAGTCCGGACTATTTGACGATGAGAACCTCGTCCGGATGTTCGATACACATCCTGAGATTGATTTCGGGATCAACACAATGTCGACATCCAACGACGAATTTGCTTGGCGTGAAGGGAAGCGGGCGGGAGTGTCGTCTGAAGATTTGCTGGAATTAATTCACCGCGGACATCTGTGGGTAAATTTACGAAACGTTATAACACATCATGCTGAAGTGCGGGAGGCGATTCACTCGATTTACGACGAGTTGGAATTGAACAAAGCAAAATTTAGTGCGCGTAACCGGTCGGCAAATTTGTTGATTTCCTCACCTGGCGCCATTGTCTATTATCATCTCGACGTGCCTGTGAATATGCTTTGGCACATTCGTGGCCGCAAACGTGTTTGGGTTTATCCGCCCTTCGATACCAGATTTTCACCGCAAGAAGTGGTGGAATGTATTTGTGCGGCTGAGACGGTGGAGGACGCTCCCTACGATACCAATTTTGATGAATCTGCACAGATCTTCGATGCAGAACCTGGACAGCTAATTACCTGGCCACAACTAACACCTCACCGGGTGGAGAATCTGGATGGTGGGCTCTGTGTCTCGCTTTCCACTGAGCATGTGAATCCTCGTGCGACTCGTCGTATCAATGTTCATTTGGCCAACCAGTTTTTACGTCGTAGGTTCGGCTGGTCCAGCAAGTCCTTCGAGGTGGAAGGGCTTGTCCCACATCTAAAGCAAGCTTTGATTCGTGGGGTACGTCAATGCCGAAAGCTTACCAGCCAGGAAGTTTCAAAAAACAACAACTACCCAGTTTCCTTTTATGTCGATCCGGAGTCTCCCACCGGCTACACTCTGTTTGAGGATTCTCCGGCTCCCAAAACGCCTGAACAGCTATTGAAAGAGGCGGAAGAGCTCTCCTGTGTGTGATTAGAGTTGTTGAGTGATTAGAGTTGAGGGTTGAGTGTTGAGTGTCGAGAGTCTAGAGTTGGGGAAGGATTGCCCAAAGCGGATGACTGCTTGATTGAGCCCATGATCACCGAGACACTGCTAACTTGGATTGCACGGTTTATCAGTGGCGTGAGTGTGCGCTGGGTAGACAGTCAGCCAGATATCTGTCAACGCGTATATTTTGCCAATCACACCAGTCATCTAGACGTGGTCCTGGTCTGGTCTGCTTTGCCCGCCGATGTGCGCCATCTAACCCGGCCAATCGCTGCAAAAGATTACTGGACCAGCGGATTGATACGACGTCATGTGTCCAAGGTGTACAATGCACTGCTCATTGACCGAAAGGAAATCAAGGTACACCAAAGTCCTATTGACTTGATGCTCCGTGAAATTGGCACAACCCATTCGTTGATTATATTCCCCGAAGGAGGCCGTTCTGCGGGCGAGGGGGTTGGTGATTTCAAGAGTGGACTGTACTATCTCAGTAAAAAGCGACCTGAATTGGAACTGATTCCTGTCTATATCAATAATATGAATCGAATTTTGCCTCGAGGTGAAATTCTTCCTGTGCCACTGTTGTCGTCGGTGACTTTTGGGCCTCCCATTTGGCTGGAAGCAGGTGAGCCAAAAGTCGATTTTCTGGTCCGCGCACGTGACGCCGTGCTGCGTCTGAAAGATAGGTGACCATCATGCAAGATTGGGCGCTGATAGGCTTTGTGCTGGGCTTGCTGAGTTTGGTTACACTGGTAGGCTATTGGCTGCGCCAACAGAATAAATTTGCCGTTGATCCACAGGTTGTGGATACGTTCAATGCACGGATCCAGGCATGGTGGTTTTTCTGTCTGGTTGTAACGGTGGCTTTCTTCAGTCCTGCCCTCACGGTATTTCTGTTTGGACTACTTTCTTTTTGGGCGCTACGGGAATTCATTACGCTTACACCTTCAGGGATAGGTGATCATCGCGCCCTGTTTTGGGTATTCTTTTTCTTTACCCCAATGCAGTTTGTCTTAGTGGCACGAAATAATTATGGGCTCTACAGTATCATGATACCCGTGTATGCCTTTCTGTTCATTCAGTCACGGGTCGCCATGTCGGGGGAGTCGAATCGATATCTCGAACGTGTGGCCAAGATTCAATGTGCACTGATGGTATGCGTGTACTGCCTCAGTTATGCACCGGCGCTACTCTATCTGAACCTTGGTAATGATGTGGTGGCCAATGAGGTAGGAGTTGAGTTGGTGCAGGATCGGGCCAATGCGCGATTGTTGTTGTTTTTTATGACCATGGTCCTCTTTTCAGAAGTGCTCCAGTTTGTATGGGGCAAGCTTCAGGGCAAGCATATCATTGCCGAAAGTATTGACCAGTCGCGCACCTGGGAAGGCTTGCTGGGGGGGGCCGTCTCTACCGGTTTGTTAGGTAGCATGTTGTATTGGGCCACACCATTTGAGCATTGGTGGCTCGCGGCAGCCATGTCGATATTGATTGCGGTGATGGCATCGGCTGGAGCGATGACGATGGCTGCAATCAAGCGAGATCGAGGAGAAATTCGCTCAGGCACATTTGTGGAGGGACATGGGGGAGTTCTTGATCGTATCGATGCGGTCTGCTTTGCCGCTCCGGTGTTTTATCATATCACCCGGTACTTTTTTGGTAGTTAGCCCGAATATATATGAAATATCCGTGCTGGTGTCTGGTCAAGCCTTACTTTTGGGGTAGCCGCAGCCAATAAGTACTGGCAGGGCAAAGGTTTATTTGTGCGTCAACCCAAAAAGATAAGTTTGACAAAGCACTAGGTCTGGTCAAGCCTTACTTTTGGGGTAGCCGCAGCCAATAAATACTGGCAGGGCAAAGGTTTATTTGTGCGTCAACCCAAAAAAATAAGTTTGACAAAGCACTAGCTACCGATACATCGTGCCGCGTTTCCGGGTTGCGTCGTAAATGCTGTTTCTTGGATGTGTCGAGGTGAAAGTATTTTTCGCAGGCCGTCTATTTGCCGGGTTGCTGCTGGTTTCAGGCCAGGTGATGTCCGTTGTTGACGGTAGATTTGCCGGGTCCTGGGAGGCCTCAACGCCTGTCCAGGGCTTAGTTACCATAGTCAGCCCTTCGTTCTCTGCCGGCACGGTCGTCTTGGTAGGAGAATTGCGTGGGCTGAATGGTGAATGAGCAAGGAGCTGGCTGCCTGTGTCTTGTCGGTGGAAAATCTGGCCGGTTGTGTTTACTGCTAAGGTTGTTCCTGCGACCGGCTGAATTTCTGGTCGTCCCTGACGAATCCAACGCATCCAATCCTTCTGCAGGGAATGCAGATTGCGGTAGCCATAGGCTTGATGAACTGCTCGGGGCCAGGCTCCGTCTTGCATTCCCTTGCCTAGAAAATTGATGAAAGCCCGTTTGCCACGTTGGGCAATGAGAAATTTGGTTAGAGAATGACCCTGTGCATAGAGCGGGAGCACATCTTGAGGGTAATCTACCAGGGCAAACATAGTGCTGAAGCGTATTCCTTTACCCGTTTGCAAGTACCGGATCAAATTTGTTTCCTGCTTGGAAATTTCACTTTGATGCTCAACGGTTGTGCAAGCGCCCTCATCCGCCCAGCGGGGCAGGGGCCTGCGAAAGTGGCTGGCGAAGATGGTGTGGGTTACTTCGTGGGGCAGGACTGAGTCGAGGATTCGCTGGAAAGATCCTTGGATTTCCATCCGCCAGCCAGACACGGTTCCCTGATCAAAGATAAAACTGGTTAATCCCCCAGCGCCCAATTGGGGGGAAACGCGTGCCTTGATTGGGCAGGCATGAGACCAGGGAGGCAGTTCTCTTCCCAGCCACTGTTGGGCCATTTCTCGACGGTAATACTCTGCTGCCTCGCCTATTTGCCGGGCCATTTGGGGAGTCGGTGCGTCGACGGTAAAGTTAGTGGTCTTGTAACCTGCTCCATGGGCATGCGAAACTTGTAAGCAGGCCAGGCATACTAGAGTGATTGCGCCCGATAGGGAGCACCATCGTCCTTCAGGGCGCCCTGTTTGGGTACCCTGTGCGTAGAGAGCTTCCATGCTCATCGGTCCTTATGCAGTTAGGGCAATCCATGCCCGTGAAAAGATTATTGAGACTGACCCGTGTGGCAACCAGATACCCATGCAGATTGTAGTATCATTTACGTGAACCCTATGTACCAAATCAGGCACCCACCAGCCAGATCGATTGATGGGTGTCAGGTTGCTAGCAAGGAGTGCTTTCGGTGAGGTTGACGGTTCAGTCAATAGTCGTTGAGCGATGCTGAGATTAAAGCTGGACGCCAATTCTCCGCATTCAGTCCTCAGCACTTAACACTCAACTTTTAAACTGTTCAACCAGTCGACCTGGTGAGCCCATGGAATTGTAGCCTCCGTCCAGGTGGAGGATTTCCCCTGTGATGCCTGAGGACATGTCTGATAGCAGAAAAGTACCGCTTTTGGCTGCTTCTTCGTGGTTGATGTTACGGCCCAGCGGTGCCATGCCGGAGTAGAGGTCCAGCATTTCTTCCACTCCTGCTCCTCGGCCTGAAATGGTTTGCATGGGGCCTGCGCTCAGGGCATTGACGCGTATACCGCGCGGGCCCAAGTCAAAAGCCAGATAGCCTACGGTCGAATCAAGTGCCGCTTTGCAAATCCCCATCACGTTGTAACCTGGTACGGTTTTTTCCCCACCGAAGTAGGTGAGTGTAAGGATGCTGGCGCCATCGTTTAGCACTTTCTGAGCTGCATTGGTTAACGCAATGAGGCTGTAAGCACTGATTTCCATCGCCAGTTTGAAGCCATCGCGACTGGTGTCAATGGTGTCCCCTTTCAGGTCTGTTGGTGGAGCGTAGGCGATAGAATGGAGGAGGAAGTCGATTTGTCCCAACTCTTTACTGCATCGCTCCATAACCTCTTCGATCTGCTCGTCCTGGGTGACATCCATGGGTTGTAGGAATTTAACCTGAGGATTTCCCTCGGTTAGCTTGGTGATGCGGTTGAGGTTTTTCTTACGCTGGTCGTCTGGTTTGTCGGGCATGTAGGAAAATCCGCACTCACCTCCCTCGTGCATTATCCGCTCGGCTATAGCCCAGGCAATAGATTGCTTGTTGAATACACCTGTGATCAGGCCTCGTTTTCCCTCAAACAAACCCATCGAAACTCCTCTTTTTCTTGCAATGAAAGACTTAGTGTCCGGATATCCTCTGTATCCGCAGGGTGGCAGGATAACACTCACTTTGGCAGCGGGGAATGGGCAATGGTAAGAGTGGCTTGAAAATGAGTGGTTGATGGGCGTGATGTATGAATGATGTCATTCATGTATCTTTTTGTTGTCTTTGTGGTTGCGATGGTCGTGGGTGACGTTGCGTAATAGATGCATGCGTGGTATATTTATGTAGTCATAGGGATTGCGTTGTCAGTTCAGTCTGTCGGGTTGGGGGGTATCTCCCCGGATCCCCTGTATTTTTGTTTAGCTCCCTAACGGGTGGCTTTCTCAAGCCGCCTGCTCTGCAGGTGTCGCTGATTTATGCGGGAGAGTATCAATATGCATGCTGCTGATGAATTGGGTCATGAATCGAGCGACTTAAACCGGCTCCAGCAGATGATTTTGCAGGCGTTGGCAATGCACGATCTGCTGGAGCCTTTTTTGCAAGAAGTGTTAGGCTCGATGCAGGTCTGTCTGGACGCAGAAGAAATTGCAGTGGTGAATAGCAATCCACCTCAGTGGCACGTTTTAATGCAGGCGGGGTGCTCTGCGGCATCGATTCCTTTGGAGTTGGCTGCCGACACCCTGAATCGAAATCAGTCCGTCTCCCGAAGTGGTTGGGTCGGATATCCTCTCAATCAAGAATATGCTTTGTTGGTCCAGGGGGGGCGTGACAGTCAGGTGGCCGTATCGTGCGTTGCCGCCTTGGTTCCCGCTATTGGCGTACTGCTAGATCTTCAACATCGCCGACATCGCATTAGGCTTCTGAGTACGATTTTAGATATCACGCAGTCATGGAATCAAACTCAAAGTATGGAGACTTTGCTGCAGGAAATGGCTGAAGCGGCTACCGAGTTGCTCTCCGCCGACCGCGCCAGCATTTTTCTTTGGGACAAAGCCAATCAGACACTCATTGCCCGACCTGCACTGGGGTTGGAAGACCACGAACTATGTTTTGCAGATACGACGGGAATTGTGGGGCAGGTCGTTCATCAAGGTGAGCCACTTCGCGTTGGAGGTGGCCTCAACGAAGACCAGATCGATCGTGCTGTAGACAAGTCAACTGGCTATCAAACCGAAACCATTCTATGTGTACCATTAACGACTCCCCGAGGTCATTGTTTGGGGGCGTTCGAAGTACTCAATAAGAACCATGGAAATTTTACCGATGAAGATCAGCAAGCGTTGGTTGAGTTGGCGACCCATGCGGCCGTCGCTTTGCAGAATACACAGCAGTTTGAGCAGTTACTCGCCAAGCATCAGCAGTTGGTTGATCAGGCAGCCGATGCGGTTCAACTGATTGGTGATAGTCCTCTGATCGAAGGAGTGAGATCGACGGTAAGTCGCATAGCCGATACAGATTTGGGAATTCTTATCCTGGGAGAAAATGGCACAGGCAAAGAGGTGGTTGCCCACTTGATTCATTATCTTAGCCGTCGGCGTGATCAGCCTCTGATTGCCGTCAATTGTGCTGCACTCTCAGAAACGCTGTTGGATAGTGAACTGTTTGGCCATGAAAAAGGGGCCTTTACCGATGCTCATGCCACCCGAGCAGGGAAATTTGAATTGGCGTCTGGAGGCACTTTGTTTCTTGATGAGATTGGCGATTTAAGTTTAGGCGGACAGGCCAAGTTGCTGCGTGTCATTGAGGAGAAAACAGTAGTTCGAGTTGGCGGTTCAGAGCCGATTCATACGGAAGTACGCATTTTGACCGCTACCAACCAGGACTTGGCCAAGATGGTGCGGGAGAAAAGATTTCGAGAAGATCTCTATTTCCGGCTCAATGTGGTGAGTCTTGTTTTGCCTCCCTTACGTGATCGGGGTTCCGATATATTGCTTTTAGGTGAGTACTTCTTGCGAAAATTTTGCGCCAATATGGGGCGGCGAATGCCCGCTTTAACGAATGCAGCCAACACTCGATTGCTGAGTCACTCTTGGCCGGGAAATGTCCGCGAATTAAGAAACCATATGGAACGGATGGCCTACTTAACCAGTGGTGATCAGATTGATGAAGGAGATTTCGATTTTATCAATCCCCTAGGAACTGGCATGTCGACTGTGCTGCAGACCGAAGGGACTCTGGCAGAGTCGACCCAGCAATTTCAGCGGCAACTGATAGACCAGGTGATACAATCCAAACAGGGCAACATGAGTCGGGCCGCCAAACAGTTAGGCCTGCATCGTTCGAATCTCTACCGTAAAATGAACCAGTTGGGAATGCAGGAGGAGTGAGGCGGAAAGCGGAAAACCTGGGTGATAAGTCAAGAAAAGTAACATTTCAGATAACGGCTAGCGTCTACTTTTGTCCCTCAACCCTCAACCCTCAACCCTCAACCCTCAACCCTCAACACATCACTCCCCTTCTCCCAGCATTCCGCTCAATAGGGACTCTTTGAGTTCGGTTCCCTCGGGGATGGAGAATTGGAAATTTTCTGGTTTGAGGTCGGGTGAGGAAATGTTTCCATGCGATTCGGTGACCGAACCTTTCATCTGTTCCATTTCGAAGAGTGCTTTGGATTGATTCATCAGCGTGCGCATTTTATCCATGCTTTCCGCGGTGATTTCCTGACCTAATCCCTGGAGTGCTTCGGCTACCTGTTGGTCTGTCATTTCTGGGATGATGACACCACCTTCGGGAGGTGTAAGGGAACGACGATACTTTAGAACAAGGGAACGGGATTTCGAAATCCAGAATGTTTCTTTACTGGAGATGGTTGAGGTGCCACTAATCACATAACATTCCTCGTCATCGATGTTTTCGCCGGCTTCAATTTTAGGTTCTTGCAGTCGATGGAACGGATGAAGTTGTTCCTTAAATATCAACAGGTAGAGCGCAGGAATGGTGTAAACGCAACCGCCAGAAACACCCATTGCTCCTCCCAACGCCATTGGGTCGCTTCCCATTTTGCCATAAGCATTCATGGCTCCAAGGTAGAGGAATGGATGTTTTCCATCACTCCAAACAGCTCCCTGTTGACTCGAGTTGGGAGCGGTTGCATTCTTTTGTGTCCAGCGGATCAGGTAGTGGTTTGGCTTTTTGAGACAAATGGTAAAAGCAGTTTGTGTATGGATTGTTTCGTTACCCGTATCGATCTCGGACAAGACTACGCCATCGGACTGGTAAGTTGGCATGTTCCGATACGTGTTGATCACGCGTTCGAAAATCTGGGCTGCCGTAGGCGTCTCCGTAGTCGTTGGGCTCGCAGTTTCCAGTGCATCGGCCGCCTTGTCTGACGCTAGCAGGCGATTTGCTAACAACAAGGTTCCTAGCATTAAGGCCAGCAAGCGAGTGGTAAGCAGTATCTGAAAGAGACATCGACCTTCTCGTGGGAGGCCATTCTCTATTGAATAACGGTCCTTAGCTGACATGTCTGGCCTTTCAATTCGTTCGTTATCGACTGAACGCGACTGCTTTCAATCCGACGAGGTTGAATTTCCCTTGAACTTCCAGAGTAATGGTGATGGGATAGGTATTGTGATTTTTCCAATACCATCCGTGCGTGCCGTCAAAAAGAGCCTCGAATGAACTGCTCTCCTGGTGTGAGGTACCCAGAGTGTATCTTTTGAAGTGAATGCCATGTTTGTCTTCGGGCTCGCCATGAAATTCAAAAAATATTTCACCCAGGTCAGTTGACCCAGCCCCATCAGCAGTTGACCCAGACCCGTCAGCAGTTGACCCAGACCCGTCAGCAGTTGACCCAGACCCGTCAGCAGTTGCCCCAGACCCGTCACTCTTTAATGTGTCGACTGTCCAAGAGTATTCAATTTGACCCCCTTCCAGTAGGTAGAGTTTGTACTCCAACTCATCTCCCGCCGAAACTTGGATGGTGATGCGTTCCTCTTTGTCGGTCGTGTTTCTGAATTGCCACATGTTTTCTTTGTCGTTATAGATTTTGGTCAAGCCGACATACGTACCAAATCCTGTAAGATCGATGCCGTATTGGGCAGGCAATATTTGCAGAGCTGCGATGAGGATTGCGGTGGTGCCACCGAGCAAGATGGCGATGAGCAGTTTTTTTCACGGAGTTGTCGGGAGGTGCTGGCCCTGAAGAACTGGTCTTGTCTTTTGAAGTGGACATTAAAGTGTCACCCGTGCTATGTCAGGCATCTCTATTGGAGCAAACCCGCGTAAACTCAGGACATGCCCGCGTAAATTTAAGACATGATAAGTACTCGCTTGCGCCTCATACTTGCTACTCAAATAAAATCTCAACGACTACTCGTCTAAGGCCAGCCAGGAACTCGGCCAAATTATCACCTTACCGAATCTAACAGCATCTGCATGCCCATGCCCATGATCAATGCTCCCGTATAACGCAATAGGAGCATTCCCTTTTCTTTGCCCACAGCATAAACAAAACCAATGATAACGCCAGCAATATGAATCATGATAGTACTGAGAGCAAAGCCTGCTACGAAATACTGAGGTTTGGCCAATTCGGGTAATTCAACTCCATGGGCGTAGCCATGAGCAAAACCAAAGAAGGCAACAAAAGTGTAAATGACTGCGGTGGGCATCGTCCCTCCCATGGCGATCACCAGGCTCAGCAAGATGACAGAAAGAACGATGCCATATTCAACGACGCTCATGGGAATAATACTCCCCTGGAGACCGACGACCCTTCCCAGCGGCATAACGGTCACAAAGGTGGTAGGAACCAGCCATATATGACGCCCTTCCATTTGCGTGCTGAGGATGCCAACGCTGAGCATTGCCAGCAGGTGGTCCAGGCCTCCGACAGGATGGGTCAGGCCAGCATAAAAGCCATTACCATCGCTGCTGTGAGCCATTGCCGTATCTGCCATGAACAGAGGGAGTAGCAAGGGGAGTAGGAGGTAAAGAAAGCATTTTTTTATCATGGTCGTCTTGTTCGTGATACGTTGGTTTTGCTTGAAAATCCGTATCACACTTTTTCAGGTAAAATCCAGGGGGCCCGATAGGATCGTCGGAATAGGTTCATTGCTTCTGGGTGGTCGACAATTTCTTCGCTGTGCGGGTCAATCGTCAATTTTTGGCTGCCCACACGATAGCTGATATTTCCGTAGTGGATCATCAGAGTGCTCAGGTGAGCCTTGGTGATGTCCGCATTGGGCCGCTTTCGGGAACGAATGCACTGAATGAAATTTTCCTTATGCTCCGGATCAGGGAAGCGTCCAAAGTGCTGCTCCTTGACAACCGGCTGTCGGCTGTGGGGGCGAACGAATACCTGCCAACCTCCCCCGTGACGTCCCACCACCATCATTCCCTCGGTACCATAAATTTCGATCCTGGTAGAGTTTTGGAACCAGTAGGGAAACATGTCGTTGTCGCGCACGCCGGAATCTGTTTTGAGCATATATGGCGCAAAGAGGGTCAATTCAAAACTGACCAGTAAGTTGTCAAAGTCGTAGAGAGCAATCTGTGTGTCGGGGGATTGGGCCGCTGATTGGATATCAAATCGCCCGCCCGTGGAATAGACTGTTTTGGGGTATTTGACTCCTAGCAGCCAGCGTGCCAAATCAATCTGGTGACTGGCATCGTTGGCGATGTCGCCACCCGAATAGGCCCATTGGTGATTCCAACATTTGTGTCGGCTGGCGTTGTAGGCACAGGCGTGCGCTGGGCCATTCCACATGTCCCAGTCCAGACCGGCTGGTGCTACGCTGTCAGGCACGGTGGGGCAATTTCCCCAAGGCGGCTTCTGGTTGTAGATTCGGCACAGGTGGACTTTGCCCAGTTTTCCTGCCTTCAAGTATTTTCGAGCAGCCATATTGTACGCGGCACTACGATTTTGAAAACCACACTGTACCACACGCTGGTATTTGCTTGCAGCGGCAATCATCTGCTGGCCTTCCCAGCAGTTTTGCGTCGGTGGTTTTTCGACATAGACATCCTTGCCTGCCTGGCAGGCCCATACCGTGGCCAGGGCATGCCAATGGTCGGGGGTGGCGATCACCACCGCGTCGATCGACTTGTCTTCGAGAAGCTTGCGAAAATCGCCAAAGGTAGCCGGGGCTTGGCCATTTTGTCGTTTGGCAATCGCGGTGGCAGTGGCCGCTAGAGCATTTTGATTGACATCGGCGATTGCAGCAAAGGTGCAATCGCCCCGGTCCAAAAAGCCTTTGGCCAGATGCGGGCCACGACCTCCGCATCCGATCAGACCCAGTACTACCTTCTCATTGGCCGATGCTGCGTGGATCGAACGCGGGTCGGCCAGCAGTGTGACACCCGCAGCGATCCCGAGTCCTTTGGTTTTGGATTGGCCGAGGAAATCTCTGCGATTGATCTTCTGAGGCATGTCGATTTTCTCGGGGTTATCAGATCCCAAACGGGTGTTAGGATACGTAAAATTTGAGCCAATCGCAAGTGGCGATTGTGTCGGCCAGGACTTTTGAAAACTGTATTTTTGAGTCGTGCTTTTGAATAAGATGTTGTGGGCAGCCCGTTTGCCACATCTCAATTCGGAGTAGTACGAAGCCATGATCAGTCGAGACAGTTGATGTTTCCTGGGAGTTAAATAACATGCCACGGATTACGATTCTGATTAAAGTTGCGGTTAGATAGCCAATAAAGATCCCCGCCGCAAGCGGCGGGGTATTTGTTCAAAACAATGTATTTTGGCGATCCTCGTGCAGTTTGCTATATGATCCACCCTGCTTTTTC
>JBDOMT010000509.1:0-5064 GCA_039831705.1 Pirellulales bacterium
CGCGCAGCGGCGACAGCAGCCGTTTTTAACGAAACCAATTTTCCGCTTGGGCCACTCGCTGTCGCCCTTTCAGGGCTAGGGAATAATCTGAAAACGCCACCGTGGGCTCACGCCCCACGGCTAGATACTTTCGCCACTTCGTGGCGATTGCGGTAAGTAAGCCACAACCAGAAAGTCGGACTTTAGCCGACTGTCGGCGAACCCTCCGCCTTCAGGCGGTGGTCTTCAGTTCAGGGGAAACGGACAAGTTATTGTCGCCCTTCTGGGATATATAAACCCTCGCCTTCTAGGCGAAACCTTCAGGATATTATGATGCAGTAAGGCAAAGCACAATGATCTGTTTCGATTCTCTTGGGTGGCACCGACACTGGTCTGCAGATCGATTTTTTGGCAAGAGATACGTATTCGGACCAGTGTCGGTGTGCGAAGCACAGGAGGTGTTTGAGGTGAATAGCCTCTTGTGCTGCGCACTCAGGCATAGTTAAGAATAAGTTTGCTCTCAGACAAAGTCTGCTCCGAACGACTGTCGGTGCCACCTCTGTGAGTGTCGGGCTTTAGCCGACTGGCGACGAACCCACCGCCTTCAGTCGGTGGTCTTCAGTTCACTAGGTGTACCAAGGAGTTTCCAGAAAAAATCTTTGGATCAGATCTCCAGAGAATGAGGTTCCTCACTAGGCAATACGGTCCAACATCAGTGGCGGCGCTTCACACTTTTCCGGGCCTAGCTCGATTGCTGAATGAAGGATGGCAGTTACCTGTTCTATTTGGCTTGCGGGGGCGAAGAGTCGGACTAGTGGTTGGCCCGTTTCGACTTGCTGTCCCAGGCGTACGAGCATTTCCAGGCCGATGGAATAGTCGAGCGGGTCGCCCAATTGAGAACGACCACCTTTCAGAGTGATGATCGCCTGGCCCAATTGTTCGGCGTCGATGTGGGTCACATAGCCGGTTGCCGGGCTCTTCACTTCTTGCGGTGGTGCGACTGTCCGTGGGGCTTCTAGGTCGCCTCCTTGGGCTGCGACCATCTGAGCGAATTTTTCCCGTGCGGATCCTGAATCGATGGTCTGTTGCAAGTCGGCCCGCGCTTGGGGTAGCGATACGGCGCGGCCGGTGGAAACCAACAATTCCGCGCCCAACTCCAATGTGACTTCCATCAGGTCGTCCGGCCCATGGCCTTCGAGGGCGGCAACCGATTCGTTCACTTCCACGGCGTTGCCCACCATACGCCCCAGGGGTTGATTCATGTCGGTCAACAGGGCCGTGGTGGCCACGTTCATGCGCTGGCCTGTGGCGACCATCGATTGGGCAAGCTGTTTGGCCTGATCGGCCGTTTTCATGAAGGCGCCGGTGCCAAACTTGACATCAAGTACCAACGCGTCGAGACCTTCCGCCAGCTTTTTACTCATGATGCTGGCGGTGACCAGGGGGATTGAGGGGACTGTGGCGGTCACGTCGCGCAGGGCGTAGAGCTTACGGTCGGCAGGTACTAGGTCTTCGGTGGAACCGCTGATCACGCATCCCACCGTCGCGCAGACTTGCTGCATCTGATCCATTGACAGGTCGGTACGAAATCCGCTAATCGAGTCCAATTTGTCCAGTGTGCCTCCAGTAGCGCCCAAGCCACGGCCAGAGATCATCGGTACGGCCAGATCACAACAGGCCAGCATCGGTGCCAGGGGTAACGACACCTTATCACCGATGCCACCGGTTGAGTGCTTATCGACTTTCGCAGCCCCTCCAGATGGCCACTGAAAGCGGTTGCCAGAAGCCAGCATGTGGTCGGTGAGTGCGGCGGTTTCCTGGGTGGTCATTCCTTGCAGGTAAATCGCCATGGCGAGGGCCGACATCTGATAGTCGGGAATTGAGCCGTCCACATATCCTTGAATGAACTGACCGATTTCCCCGGTCGTCAGCTCACCTCCGTCCCGCTTCTTGGCAATTAGTTGAACTGTGTTCATTGAACGATTCCCATGACCAGCTTGCGTAATTTTTCTTGAACTCGATGGGCCGCGGCGACAACTTCTTCGCCGGAGGTGGTGATGGGGCAGTCGGGCGAACAGACATTGGTCACCGTGGAGAGGCCCAGTACGCGTAATCCGGCGTGGGCGGCTACCAAGACCTCTGGTACTGTCGACATGCCAACCACATCACCCCCGAGTGTGCGCAACATCTTTATTTCGGCCCGTGTTTCGTAATTCGGTCCGAGCATGGCGATGTAGACTCCACGCTGACAAGAAAAATTCTCGTCACGGGCAATCGCCAAAGCGCGCTCTGCCAGTGGACCATCGTAAGGGCAGGACATATCAGGAAATCGAGGGCCTAGTTGGTCGTTGTTACTTCCTGTGAGTGGGTTGTGGGAGAGGAAGTTGATATGGTCATCGATCACCATCACGTCGCCCACGGCTAGCTGAGGGTTGAGTCCTCCGACCGCATTGGAAACGATCAAGCCTCCGATACCCAACGCTTGCATCACCCGCACGGGAATCGTGACCTGCCGGGCTGAATGTCCTTCGTACAAGTGGAATCGGCCACGCATGGCGACCACCGGAATTCCAGCCAATTTGCCGCAGAGAAGTTGGCCTCGATGTCCTGTCGCTGTGGTGCTGACAAAGTGGGGGATCTCAGCGTAGGAGAAGGTCTTTTCGCAGTCGATTGCTTCGGCCACTGCATCAAGCCCGGAGCCCAGGACGATACCCCAACTGGGGGTAACATCCCAGCTGTTGCGGATCACTTGGACCGCTTCGTCAATATTTTGTACCAACGTCATATATGATAGACATGTGTTAGTGGGTTGAAGATCTGCAAAGTCAGAATTTTAAATCGATCGACCAAAAATAAGAGTGTGAAGAATGAATTACCACGGAATCGCGGAGAACACAGAGAAGCATAAAGATAATTCTTTTCTCTGTGTCCTCCGTGGCTCTGTGGTTAAATTCTTTGATGCTATTTTCGGATGAATGCGACTTTATTGTTCACCTGATAATAGGAGTTCATGGTTGCTTGCCTTCGCCAAGGGTTTTCGACTCGTTGGCCAAAATCCCGCATACCAATGAACGCAATTTTGGTTCCGCCACACTTGCTTGGGCAATGATTTCTTCGATGTCCGCCGGTTGCAGAGAATCGGGCAGGCACATGTCGGTAATGGCCGAAACGCCAAAGGTTCTTAAGCCGCAATGAGCTGCGACAATCGTTTCCGGCACGGTCGACATGCCGACCACATCGGCCCCGATCATGCGGAGAAAGCGATACTCAGCACGTGTTTCCAGATTGGGACCAGTGACTGCCACCATCACTCCACGGTGTGCGGTAAAATTTTGCTGTCGGGCAATTTCCAGCCCCTGGGCCACAAGTTGCTGGTTGTACGGCTCCGACATGTCAGGAAATCGTGGACCCAATCGATCGTCGTTGACTCCTACCAGGGGGTTGTCGCCCATTAAATTAATCTGGTCGTCGATTACCATGACGTCGCCTGCCTGGTAGTAGGGATTCATCCCACCGACTGCCTGCGATACGATCAACAGCTGCGCCCCAAGTGCTTTCATCACCCGCACTGGCAGGGTGATATGTTTGAGTGAAATTCCTTCGTATTGATGAACACGTCCTTCCATGGCCATCACGGGTAACCCTTCCAGCTTTCCACAAACCAGCCGGCCACGATGGCTGATTGCTGTGGAAATGGGGAAGTGCGGAATCGACTCATATTCGAGTGTCGCCTCGATATCGATCTGTTCCACCAAACCGCCCAGTCCCGTTCCCAGGATGATCCCCGCATGGGGTGTTTCGTCCCATGCACCGCGGATAACCGCAACCGCTTGTTCAATCTGATCGTATAGTTCAAGCATCCATTGTTCCTTTTCTCAATAATCCCCTGAACCGCTGGCGGCTTCGCCTTGTTCTCCTGCGGCAATGGCCTGAGTGCCGCTGGTGCCTAAGCGTGTGGCGCCCAGGGCAGCAAATCGTTGCGCATCTTCATAGGTGCGAATACCGCCAGACGCTTTCACTTGGACCCGCTCGCTACAATGTTCCCGCATCAATCGAATGTCGTGTTCGGTGGCTCCGGTGGAGACCATGGAACCGTCACTCTGTTTGACAAAGCCAAAACCGGTCGAAGTTTTCACAAACGCGGCTCCTGCCTGTTCGCTGATTTGGCAAAGACGAATTTTTATATTGTCATCAGGCAGTAAGCCAGTTTCGAAGATGACCTTGGTGATGGCTCCAGCATCGCCGGCAACTTCTACGACTGCCCTGATATCATCTTCGACCAGGGACCACTGCGCGGCGAGTGCCTGGCCCAATGGAATCACCATGTCAACTTCTCGGACGCCTGCTTCACAGGCAACCTCGGTTTCGCGCATTTTGGATTCGGTCGATGTGCCACCATGAGGAAAACCAATCACGGTACTGACCGATACAAGTGTTCCGGACATCCACTCGACCGCTTGTGGGACCATCGACGGCTTGACGCAAATACTGGCTACCTTCAGCCTGGCACAAAGGTCGCAGGCGCTACGTAAATCATCCACGGTTTGCGTTGGATGCAGCACGGCATGGTCAATTAAGGCAACTACGGACATGATAGAGTGTGGAGTGTGGAGTGTGGAGTGTGGGTATATAAACCCCCCTCAACTTTCAACTATTGCAAAAGTTCGTTTCCAGCCATAGTTACTTTGGCGACAAAGACATTGGGGGCGATGTTTTCTTCGTAGAAACGTACGTTGCCATCGGCAGATGAAATCACGATGCCGCCTGGGTGAAACCCGTAGGGTCGCGAAACATTGTTACAGTTGATCATTTGTGCAGTGCCGCAATGGTCGTTGATGGTCATCCAAGTTCTGGGACTTGCCCAGCGGAAACGGCTGTTGATTTGACGGTTTTCTTCTCCTTGGTATTCTCTTGGGGAGGGCTCGTTGGTTTTTTGGTAACTGCCAAACATAAAGGGTTTGGCAACCGATTCGAAATACATCCAGGTGTTAGAAAGGCCATCCAGCACGTGACCCGCCTGGGTCCGTCGCCGAGCAGACTTTTTCTTTTCCACGCGCACTCGGCTATTATTGCTGACAGTAATGT
>JBDOMT010000531.1:0-22188 GCA_039831705.1 Pirellulales bacterium
CACCACTGGAAGCCGGCCCTCAACCACTTCGCCATTATGTACGAAGATCGCATGCCCGATTTGGGCTGGGCAAATGTTGTGCCCTGGTAGCGTGACACAAAAATCTTTACAGGCCCACGGCCAAATTCGAACGTTTTTTTGACAGGATCAACAGGACATACAGGATCATCCGGCCCGATCCTGTTAATCCTGTCAAATATTTCCCGTGAGAAATGCTATTTTTCTCCGTTCCCTCTGTGCCTCTGTGGTTATTCTTATCTTCGCCATTTTCCTGCCCGGATGATGATCCTAACGGTCGTTGACGGTTGGATCCACTGTAGTTAGACTGCACTTTTCAATGGATCCCACTGGCGCATAGTCTAACTCTTCACCATGTCAAACCTAGCGATTTGCTCGACTCCAACATTGAGCATTGTCCACATCATTGTGATTATCCCCGATACTTGGCCCTAGGGGTTAGAACCGGTTCAGCCGAGAAGACAACAACCCTGAGGCCAAAGGCTTCGGGGTTTTTTAGTTAGGCGCCACAGCAACCCTCTGTTATTTCCAACCTTCTATTAATTTCACAAGCCGCATTTTTTCCATGACTACAATTCAAATTTACGATACGACTCTCCGCGATGGAGCCCAAGGTGAAGGCATCAGTTTTTCGCTGGAAGACAAACTGTTGATCGCGCGCCGCCTCGACGAATTGGGATTCGATTTTATTGAAGGCGGCTATCCATTGAGCAACCCCAAGGATGCCGAGTTTTTCCAACGACTGGCAAAACAACCTCTCACCCACTCACGTCTCTGCGCATTTGGGATGACACGCCGTCGTGGCATCAAAGCGGCTGACGACCCGGGCATGCAAGCCTTACTCAAATCACACGCACCCGCTATAACAATCGTTGGCAAAACTTCCGACTTTCATGTACAGGAAGTCCTTGGTGTTTCACTGGAAGAAAATTTAGCCATGATCCACGAAACGGTTGCCTATTTGCATGCAGAAGGCCGCGAAGTGATCTACGATGCCGAACACTTTTTCGATGGCTGGAAAGCCAACCCTGAATATGCAGCTCAGACCATTCGGGCAGCGGTCGAAGGGGGTGCGTCGATTATTGTCATGTGCGATACCAATGGTGGCAGCCTGCCCGAAGAAATTTCAGCTCTCACCCGGGATGCCGCAGCGGAACTGGCCAAACTGGATGAGCCTGTGGTGCCTCTGGGAATCCACACCCACGACGACTGTGATCTGTCGACCGCCAATTCTCTGGCTTCGATCGATGCAGGCGCGGTCCATGTGCAAGGTACGATCAACGGACTGGGAGAACGGTGCGGCAATGCCGATCTGATCTCTGTGATAGCAAATCTGGCTCTTAAGAAAAAAGGGTTCCAGATCTTGGGGAGTGACCAGGCAGAATCTCATTCACTCCAACATCTCACCGAGCTTGCCCGATATGTCTACGAAATAGCCAACATGAATTATCCGGGTGGCCAGCCATTTGTCGGCCCCAGCGCTTTTGCTCACAAAGGGGGCATGCACGTCCATGCCGTAGCCAAAACCTCCAGCAGTTATGAGCATATCGATCCAGCTTTGGTGGGAAACCAACGACGCGTCCTGGTGAGTGAACTTTCAGGCCGCTCCAATGTCATTGCATTGACAACCAAGCACAACCTGGCTGATAACCGCGAATTGATGGATCGGGTTCTACGTAAAATTGTCGATTTGGAAAACCAGGGCTACCAGTTCGAAGCGGCAGAAGCCTCGTTTGATTTGTTAGTCAAACGGGAGGCTGGCACATTCAAATCGCATTTCGAATTGCTGAACTATCATGTAAATGTCGAAACCGATGCAAACAGCATGAACACCACCGAAGCAACCATCAAGCTGAAAATCGGTGATCAAATACGCCACGAAGTTGCCGAAGGTGATGGCCCGATCAACGCACTTGACGCGGCACTACGTAAAGCATTAAACGGCCATTTTCCAGGCTTGAACCAAATGCATCTGGTCGACTACAAGGTGCGAGTGATCAATAGCGACGCTGCCACCGCGGCCAGCGTCCGTGTCGTAATCGAAAGCCGCGACGAAAGCAATGTATGGGGCACCGTCGGTGTCCATGAAAATATCATCCAAGCTAGTTGGAACGCGCTGGCAGATAGCATCGAATACAAATTATGCATGGATGAGAAAGAGGAGAGTTGAGCATGAAGGACAAAAAACGTAAAGCGCAGGGGGGAGGAATCTGGAACCTTTTTCGCTCGTACACACTTTTATAAACAAAGCAGACATACGGCGAAAAAGGGGCCTGACCCCTTCGCCCATGCAACTACCATCTGCAGAGCAGTGGCTTGAGGAAGCCCCCCTGAAAGGGGGCCAAACAGAAACACAGGGGGGGTTTGGGGGGACACCCCAAGTATTCCGCGAAGCATCACCGATCATAAACAAATGGCTACCCGTCTGAGCTATGCTAACCATTCACAACAAAACGGCAAAGCCTGATGAATTTTCAACAGCAGAGCTTGTGGTTTATGGACAGGAATTAGCCGAAAATTGAGCCAAACCCCGCCCACTCGACGGTTACCTTTCCTCACCACACCTCAACACACAACACACAACACACACTCATGACTTCTGACCTCTCCGACCTTCCTTCCCAATACGACCATGCTGCTGCGCAATCGCGGTGGTATCCCTATTGGGAAGAGCAAGGCTTTTTTCATGCTAGTACCGACCCGAATGACACCCGTGAAACCTTTACCATTGTTATCCCACCACCCAATGTGACCGGAGCGTTGCACCTGGGACATGCGCTGAACAATACTCTGCAAGACATCCTCGTGCGAATGAAGCGAATGCAAGGGTTCAATGTGCTTTGGATGCCTGGTACCGACCATGCAGGCATCGCCACCCAAGCCGTGGTTGAGCGACGCCTTTTGCAAGAAGAAAAACTCTCTCGACACGATCTGGGTCGGGAGAAGTTGGTCGAACGCATTTGGCAATGGAAAGAGCAGTACGAAACTCGCATCCTCGGACAACTGAAGCAGATGGGCTTTAGTTGCGACTGGTCTCGATTGCGATTTACCCTCGACCCGGTTTGCGCTAAGGCAGTTCGCGAAACGTTTTTCAAGTTATTTAGAGACAACAAAATCTACCGTGGTAAACGGCTGGTGAATTGGGATACGTTTCTGCAAACGGCCGTGAGTGATGATGAAGTGTTCCATGAATCCGTAAAGGGCCACTTTTGGCATATCAAATATCCGGTCGTTGGTGTTGATGGAAATGGGCCACAGCCAGGTGAACCGTCACATGTCACCATCGCCACCACACGCCCAGAAACCATGCTCGGTGACACGGCCGTGGCCGTCCACCCCGACCCTGCCAAGGTGTTGGCGCTGCGAGCTGCCGAACTGCGTGAAAAACTGGCCGGCGCCGGGGGAAAAGATAAACCGGCGTTAGAAGATTTGCTGGAATCGATCACCGAACGAATCGATAGCAAGCTGCCAGAGCTGATACAACTACGTGACATGGCACTGCAAGGAGTACAATTGCAATTGCCATTAACAGGACGCCAAATCCCGCTAATTGTCGATGTGTGGGCCAAGCCAGAACTTGGCTCAGGCTGCGTGAAAATCACCCCAGCCCACGATGCCAATGATTACGAAGTCTGGCAGCGTACGCTTACTGCAGATGGACCAGATATTGGCGCCATCAATATCCTCAATCCCGACGGCACGATGAGCGACAATGTGCCTGATAAGTATCGAGGTTTGGTGGTAAAAAAAGCACGCAAGGCGGTCGTGGACGACCTGGAAGCAGCCAGTTTACTGGTCGAAATTGAAGACCGTGAAATTGACCTGGCCCACAGTGATCGCAGTAAGACCCCAATCGAGCCTTACCTGGCCGATCAGTGGTTTGTGAAGATGGATGAACTGGCCCAATCGGCCATGGATGCGGTCAGCGACGGGCAAGTGAAAATTATTCCCGATCGGTACGCCAAGGGTTACCAGGATTGGCTGAGTGAAAAACGTGACTGGCCCATTGGCAGACAACTCTGGTGGGGTCACCAGATTCCTATCTGGTATGCGGCCACAGCAACCGAAGCCGATCTCCAACAGGCATTTGCCGATCGACCCGATGTAGTCTGGCAACGTGATGATGAAAAAAACCAGTGGCTCATCTGTGCCAAGCAGGAAGATCTTTCCAGCGATGCAATTGCCAATCACCAATTAACTCGTGAGTCCGATGTCCTCGACACATGGTTTTCCAGTGCTCTCTGGCCCTACTCAACTCTGGGCTGGCCAGAAGAAACAGTCGAGCTGGCCAAGTTTTACCCGACCGATGTTCTCATCACCAGTCGTGATATTATTACATTGTGGGTCGCTCGCATGGTCCTCTCGGGGCTTTACAATAGGGACGAGGTGCCGTTTTCCAAGGTCTATATCCACCCCAAAATTTTGGATGGCTACGGTGAAACAATGTCTAAGTCGAAAGGCAACGGAGTCGATCCACTCGACGTGATCGAAAAGTTCGGCACCGATGCGCTCCGATTTGGAATTGCCCACCTGACAACTGAAACTCAGGATGTGCGGATGCCGATCGAATTCGAGTGCCCTCACTGTGATGCGCTGATCAAACAGACCAAGAAGAATCGCACTCTACCACGCATCGAATGCAATAAGTGTCAGCAACCCTTCAGTACGCAGTGGGCTGAGAACGAACAGGACCAAAGTCTGGCCCGTGGTGCGGCCGTGAGTGAGCAGTTTGAATTAGGGCGTAATTTCTGCAATAAACTTTGGAATGCCTCACGCTTCGCCCTGATGAATCTGGCCGATTATCAACCAGGGCCGATCTCTGATCTCAACTTAACGATCGAAGATCGCTGGTTGCTGTCGCGGTTGTCGACCGTGACTGAGCAGACCACCGAAGCTTTGGAGCAGTTCCATTATGCGGACGCCGCACGAACGCTTTACCATTTCGCCTGGGATGAATTTTGTAGTTTTTATATCGAAATGGCCAAGGCACGATTTGGCGTACCCGAGCAACGTGTCCTGGTACAACGAGTATTAGCCCATGCCCTCGATGTGCTTTTGCGTCTGTTGCACCCCATGATTCCCTTTCTGACGGAGGAAGTCTGGCACTTGTTAGCAACCGAGGCTCCACAGCGCGGATATCCGGACCCTTCCCAGTCGGCCGCAAGCGTCTGTATCGCGCGTTGGCCGGCAGCAGATCCGACCCATCAGAACAAGGCAATCGAAAAACAATTCGCTCAGTTCCAAGCCGTGTTGGGGGCCATCCGAGAAATCCGCACTCGTCAGAATGTTCCACCAAAGGAAACCATCCCTTTCAGTGTCCACTGCGAACCGGCCACTGCCGAACAGCTTGAACCAATGACAGCCTATTTCGCTCAGATGGCCCGAGCCGATGCAGTGGAGTGGGGTACCCAGGTGATCGCAGGCGATCAAATGGCAAGTGTCACCTTGACCGGTAGCAGTTCCCCCATCGAAGTACATGTCGATATCAGCGCATTTATCGACCTTGAGGTAGAACAAGCTCGACTGGAAAAACAGCGAGATGAACTGAGCCGACACATTGTGACTATAGAAAAGAAACTGGCGAACGAAAATTTTACCCAGCGGGCTCCCGCCGCCGTAGTTCAACAGCAGCGAGACAAACTGGCCGAAGCCCAAGGGCAATTGGTTTCCATTGAATCGTCACTGGCAAAGCTGGCAACGTAATCGTTCATTATAAGGATCTGTCCTTTCCGCATATTCCTTATCAGCTTTCACTGGCCTATAATGATAGACTCGGTGGTTCCAATTCGGTGGATGAAGCCGACCTGATTTCGCCGTCCGACGCCGAAACCTCTCAGGCAGGCAGTTTACCGACCTGCCCTCCTGGTGCTCAGCGAGAATTATTTGTAAGTGATGAAACTTGTTCGCCTACCGTCTGCTTTTTATGAAAGGTAACCCGCCATGCCTGTGGCCATGGAACTCTCGCGGATTATCATTAGTGAAATCACCAATGAACAGGTTATCCACCTGAAAGAAATTGATGGGGATCGCACATTTCCGATTCTTATTGGCATCTTTGAGGCAACCAGCATCGATCGCCGAGTCAAGGAGGTAGAATCTCAACGCCCTCTCACTCATGACCTACTGGTCAATGCCGTGGATCTACTTGGTGGCAGTTTTCAGGATGTGATGATCAGCGAGCTACGTGAACATACCTACTACGCCATCTTGCGAGTTCGACACGAGGGAGAATTACTCGAAATCGACGCGCGCCCCAGCGACGCCATCGCGATCGCGATCACCTGCGACCCGCCACTGCCCATTTACGTGAATGAAGATGTTCTGAATGATTTAACGTAAGAGCAGCTGACATGAGCTTCACACAATCTCCATCACCTCGACATCTCCATAGGGTTTGGTAATTACGAGCCAATCACGTCAGCAAATGCCTGCTGCAACGCAGTGTAAGCTTTCTCGGCATTTTCTGAGGCTACCACCACATTCACTCGAACCTCACTGGTGTTGATCATGTCGATATTGACATCCGCCTCCGACAGAGCTTGAAACATCCTCAGAGCCACTCCGGTGTGACTGCGGATACCAATTCCGGTGACCGTGAGAATGACAATATTCCCCTCATGGGAAATCTGCCCACCGAGCTGATGTACTAGCTCGGCCAGTATCTGAACCGTCCGTTCCAAATCTTTTTGAGCCACGGTAACACTGATATTGGCACAACCTTCCTCACCCACACTCTGGACAATCATATCGGCCATAATATTGTTCGCAGCAATCGTTTCGAACACCTGGGCCGCAATTCCTGGTTGATCAGGCACTCGATTGATTGTTACTCGAGCCTGGGAATCGTCACGGGCGACACTTTCGACCGTCAACTCTTCCATGTTCTGCAATCGAGAGACAACATCCACCGCATTGGGATGAGTTACCTGCCCGTCACCCTCATCCCCGTCACCCACATCCCCGTCACCCACATCTCTGTCGCCCTCTTCCCCAGCCGAGGAATCTTTCGAGGAAGGTTTACGCTGCGTGTCTTCAAATTTAATACGCGCATCCGCTGGCATATCCAGCTCAAATTCTTGATGCACGGCGCGCAGGGCCTCCAAGGCTTGCTCTCTGGCAACAAGTACCGAAATTTTTATCTGGCTGGTGCTAATCGCCTCGATATTGATATTTTCCGTCGCCAGTGCTCGAAACATGCGATCGGCCACACCTGTTTGTGTAGCCATACCAAGCCCCACAATGGAAACCTTCGAGACTCGCTGGTCATGAGACACTTTTCCCGCGCCAAGCTGGTCAACCACTTGCAGAGCGATCTGCAGCGACCTTTCCAAATCATCTGCTATCACCGTATACGAAATATTGGCGCGGCCCACAGCTCCAACGTTCTGCACGATCATGTCGACGGTGATATTTTGTTCAGCCAACTTTGAAAACAGGGCATGCATCGTGCCGGGTTGGTCAAGAATATCGCTAACCGTGATACGTGCTTCCAATCGAGTCAAAGCGGATCCACTGACTGCTCGGTCGGCCAATTCGCCTATCGGGCCAATGATCGTACCTGGCTCGTCGGTGAAAACTCCACTATTGCGGACGTGAATCGGCACATTGAATTTTTTGCCAAACTCAATCGACCGACTATGCATGACACCTGCACCGAGGCTTGCTAACTCAAGCATCTCGTCATGGCTCACATGATCCAATTTTCTCGCTTCTGGGAGTAAACGTGGATCAGTCGTGAACACACCATCGACATCTGTGTATATTTCACAGGCCTCCGCTCCCAATACGGCGGCCAAAGCAACCGCCGTTGTATCACTACCGCCACGTCCCAGGGTCGTGATATTAAAATCTTCATCGATCCCCTGGAACCCGGCAGCGATGACAATATTCCCCTCGTCAAGCAAACGCTGCATCCGCTCGGTCGAGATCGATTGGATTCGAGCCTGCGTGTGAGAGCTGTCGGTACGTATACCAATTTGTCCCCCGGTGAGACTCACAGCTTGTGCTCCCAGTGTATGGATCGCCATCGCCATCAAGGCCACACTCACCTGCTCCCCCGTGGAGAGTAGCATGTCCATTTCACGATCTGGTGGAGAATCGTTAATTTCCGCAGCCATCTTTACTAGCATGTCTGTATTTTTACCCATCGCACTAACCACCATCACCACCTGATGGCCTTCCTTCTGGGTGCGAATTGCCTTACGTGCTGCGGCAAGAATTTTCTCACTATCGGCGACACTCGTACCACCAAATTTTTGAACAATAATAGACATAATTAAATTGGGTTAGTAAGTTTCCTGAAATTCGGACTAAATTCATTCACGTACGTTGGTGCAAAAAGCGAGAGGGTGGCACCGACAGTCGATCGGAGCATGTGCGTTTTGCGCGTTGACGTTTTCGATCGATTGTCGGTATGCGAAGCACAGGAGGCCTTCGCAGCCACCACAAAACCTCTTGTGCTACGCACACCGACACGTGTCCGGCAACACCATAATGCCGGCAAAGCGTATTGTGGACAAGTGTCGGTGCCACCCAAAAATATCAACGCACTTAATACTGCTTGATCTTTCTCCAGTGTAAAATCCTAAAGGTTTCGCCTAAAGGCAGGGGGTTTTAGACCCATTGCGGGGACATAAATTGGTCAACAAAGCAACTCTAGACTCTCAACTTTCAACACTCAACTCAACGAACCAGCGCATTGCGCGCCAGCCCTCATCGAAAGCCAGCGTTGAATTGGCGGCATTGGTATCGCCGTAAGTTGTGAAATTGTCCGGCTTGATTTGGGTGCCGGCCATCGCTATGGGTACATCGCCATGGGTGTGTGTTTTTGTGTTGAGAAAGGTTGGGTGATCGGGAGATATCATGATCCGCCAGGCGTCATGCGTTTGCAGGGCTTTCCACAATGGCTCGACCACATGCTGATCAATCTGCTCAATCGCTTTCACTTTAGCAGCGCAATCGCCCTCGTGAGAAGCCTCGTCCGGCGCCTCGACATGGACGCAGATCAGATCGACGTTCTCTAACGCGGCAATAGCTTCACGACCTTTCGCAGCATAGTCGGTGTCGGTATAGCCGGTTGCCCCGACAACTTCAATCTGCTGCCAACCGACTAGCGAAGCCAAGCCACGCAACAAATCGACTGCAGTAATCATAGCACCTTGAGGGCCATACACTTCGGCAAAAGGTTGGAGATTGGGAGCCTGCCCAACCCCCCACAGCCAGAGATGTGTGGCTGGCAACTTTCCAGCTGCAATGCGTTTTTGGTTGACGGGATGCTCTGCAAACAGGCAGGCCGAGGCATCCATCAATTCCCTCAAAAATTCGCTACCTGGCCCCCGGGGGAAATCATCCAAGACACTTTTGTCTGTCAAATCATGTGGAGGTGTCGCACGCAAATCCATGCTAAAAGGCCCCTCTCTGCCATCGCTACGCCACAACAGTAAGTTGCGATAACTCACTCCAGGAACGAACTCCAATCGGCCACCAGAGATTGTCCTATTCCCCAGCTCTTCCTGAGCCGTGCGAAGCAGGACCGTTGCTTCTCCCGTAGAAATATGGTCGGCGGTAAAGTCTTTCATGGTCTGGTCCTGAATCGTGACCAGATTGCAGCGGATGGCCCAGTCCTGGGACGCCAGTTGAATCCCTTGCGCTGCCGCTTCGATCGGTGCTCGACCAGTAAAGTTCACCAGGGGGTTATATCCGAGCAAGCTCATATTACCCACTTCCGAGCCGGCAGGTAGCTTTGCTGGTGTATGACATGCCCGACCCACCACACCAGCAGCAACCAAAGCATCCATCGCCGGAGTTTGGGCAGCTTCAAGCGGAGTGCGTCCGCCAAGTTCGTCCTGCGGCTCATCAGCCGCCCCATCAGGAATCACAATTACATATTTCATGAGGAGTTATTGGTTGTTAGGCGCGAGGCGCTAGTTGTTAAAATGAGAATTGGGAAATTAGGGAAAAATTAAATATCACTATTTTTAACTCACGCCTCGCGCCTAGTAACTCGCGCCTCATTCCCTCACCCACATCCGTACCGTATCGCCCCGGACTGCATCCAAGGAATTTATGGCCTGACAAGCCTGGCTCACGGCTCCCTCGGTCGTGACATGGGTCATGATCACCAATGGCACCACTTCCGCCTCACGCACACCATCTTGTGGTTCGTCTATCTCATGTTGCAGGACAGACGCAATAGAAATGTTCTGCGTACCCAGGGCAGTCATCACTTGAGCCAGAACACCCGGGTGATCATGAACCATCACGCGCAAATAAAATCGACCGGTGACGTCGGCATAATTTCCCATCTTGCCAATTTGGGACTTGCTGCTGGAGGTATGGGATTCGGCCTGACTGCCGGACCAAAGCTCCAACGAACCGAAAGTGAGCGCGGTACGGCCCACCGCCGTATCGATGAGGTCGGCTACCACCGCAGAAGCAGTTGGCATCTGACCTGCCCCCAATCCATGAAAAAACACATCTCCCACCGCATCTCCTACGACGCTGACCGCATTGTACGCTCCCTGAACTCCTGCCAGGGGAGACCCGGAGCGGACAAGTGTGGGAGAAACATGCAATTCCACCTCATCCGCCCTTCGCCTGGCAACCGCCAATAACTTGATTTGATAGCCCATCTGGTGTGCATACTGAACATCAGACAGATCCAATGTGTCGATACCTTGTCGCGGAATTTCGTCCCATGCGACACGCGTGCCAAAAGCCAACTGTGCTAAGATGGCCAACTTTTGGGCGGCATCGGATCCGTCCACGTCCATCGCAGGATCGGCTTCGGCAAATCCCAACCGCTGCGCCTCAGCCACTGCATCCTCGTAGGATGTTCCCATGGATACCATCTGGCTAAGAATAAAATTGCTGGTTCCGTTAAGTATCCCCTCTAATGATTGGATCGCATTGGCAGAAAGACACTGGCATATGTTGGCAACAATGGGCACTCCGCCAGCCACCGCCGCCTCGAAAGCAATTGACCGGCCTAATTCCCGTGCCCGGTCAAATAGCTCGGAACCACACTCTGCCAGCAATGCCTTGTTGGCGGTCACCACATCCTTGCCGCTTTCCAACAGTCGCAACATGATGGTACGTGCCGGTTCGATCCCTCCTATCAATTGCGCAACCACCGCAATTTCAGAGTTTTCTATCACTTCATCGAGACAGTCGGTTAGCACGCCTGCGGGCAAATCGCAATCACGCACTTTGCCCATATTGCGTACAACCGCCTTTTCCAACCACAAGGTACGCCCAGCATGGCGCGCAATGTGATCCCCCTGATCCAGTAGCAGCCGAGCAACCCCGGATCCTACTGTTCCCAATCCGAGAATGGCAATCTTGGTCTTTTCCATAGAATCTAATTGTAGGGTAAATGGGCAAAAGGGCTCATCGTGGATAGTGAGCAGAAAATAGCCCATATTACTTAGCAGCACTTAGTAAAGTCAACCATCGCCCCGGTTTGCGCAACCGCCCTGGAGCATTAGAATTGTGAGTTTCAACCATGCCTCTGACTTCTAACCTCTACTCTCTGACCCCTAATTTCATTCATGCCCCGCTACAATCCTGCTGTCCTGGAGCCCAAGTGGCAGACCTATTGGGACCAACACAAAACATTTGCCAGCCCCCAAATGCCCGTAGGCGCAAAGTGTTACGTACTGGATATGTTTCCTTATCCCAGCGGTGATGGACTGCATGTGGGCCACCCAGAAGGCTACACAGCAACGGACATCGTATGTCGTGCCGCACGGATGCAAGGCCGATCGGTTCTCCACCCAATGGGTTTCGATGCCTTTGGACTACCTGCCGAGGAACATGCAATCAAGACGGGCCAACACCCGCGGATCCAAACAGAGCAGAATATTGCGAATTTTCGCCGACAACTGAAAATGCTCGGCTTCAGCTACGATTGGGACCGTGAACTGGCTACGACCGATTTGAACTATATCCACTGGACTCAATGGATCTTTCTGCAGCTTTATGACACTTGGTTCGATCAGGAACATCAACGAGGGAAGCCGATTGACCAGTTACCCATCCCCGAGTCAATCGCTGCTGAAGGTGACAAAGCTGTGATTGCCTACCAGGACCAGCATCGACTTGCCTACCAGTCGGAAGCTCCGGTAAATTGGTGCCCAGCTTTGGGCACAGTGCTGGCCAACGAGGAAGTGATCAATGGCAAGAGCGAACGGGGTGGACATCCCGTGGTTCGCAGACCCCTACGACAGTGGATGTTGCGAATTACGGCCTATGCGGAGCGACTGGAAAAAGACCTGGAAGGTGTCGATTGGCCAACCGGAGTCAAAACACTTCAGCGGAATTGGATTGGTCGCAGCACCGGTGCGGAAGTCAATTTTATTATTCGAGGAGCGAAGAGCGAGGAACGAAGAACGAAAGATGAAGGAGATGTGATCCGGGTTTATACCACTCGACCAGATACTCTCTTTGGGGCTACGTATATGGTTCTTGCCCCGGAACATCCTCTCGTCGAACGATTGACGACTGCAGAAAACCAACAGGAAGTAGCGACTTATCGCGATAAAGCAGCAGCTAAGAGCGATTTGGACCGTACCGACTTGGCCAAAGACAAATCGGGCGTTTTCACCGGCAGCTATGCAATCAATCCGGTCAATGATGAACAGATCCCCATCTGGATTGCCGACTATGTGCTGATTAGCTACGGCACGGGTGCGATCATGGCGGTTCCGGCACACGACCAACGTGATTTTGAGTTTGCCCAGCAATATGGCATCGACATCAAATCGGTTGTTGAACCTGGTCCGAATGCAACATCCGACTATTCTCTGAAGGGGCCTCCGAAGGACGGTCCTGGTAAAACAGCAGACGATAAAGACCAAGTCTTTACCGGCGAAGGCATTGCCATCAATTCGGGTGATTTTAACGGACTCACAACCGAACAATTTAAGCAAAAAATCACTGCCTGGTTGAAAGCACAGGGCCATGGACACCAGGCAGTCAACTACAAACTCCGTGACTGGCTGTTCTCTCGTCAGCGATTCTGGGGTGAGCCATTCCCACTCTTGCATGAACTGGACGACCAGCGCAAACCAACCGGAAACATCCGGCCGTTGGAGGCAAAAGATCTACCACTGAACCTGCCCCACCTGGAAGACTTCAAACCCCACGGCCGTCCTGAACCGCCGCTGGACAGCGCACCGGACGAGTGGTTGTACCCTGTGATCGATGGCACAACCTATAAACGGGAAACCAACACCATGCCCCAATGGGCCGGTTCGTGCTGGTATTACTTGCGTTTTCTCGATCCAAGCAATGAGCAAGCACTGATCGATCCAGAAATTGAACAAGCGTGGATGCCCATCGATCTCTATGTGGGCGGTGCCGAGCATGCCGTGCTACATCTGCTCTACGCACGCTTCTGGCATAAAGTACTCTTCGACCGAGGTTGGGTGAGCACACCCGAGCCATTTCACAAACTGGTCAATCAGGGCATGATCCTGGGAGAAGATGGTGGAAAAATGTCCAAAAGCCGTGGCAATGTCGTGAATCCCGACGAAGTCGTTGCCGAATATGGGGCCGACTCCCTCCGTCTTTATGAGATGTTCATGGGCCCTTTGGAGGCAACCAAACCATGGAACATGGATGGCGTCAACGGAGTCCATGGTTTTCTCCATCGCGTCTGGCGGATGATCGTAGATGAAAAAGCAGACGAGCTAATCTTAAACTCGGCGGTCACCGATGAGCGTTTGACTCAAGCCCAAGCAAGAGTGTTGCATAAAACCATCCAAGCGGTGACTCAAGACATCGCTAAGCTGGAATTTAACACGGCCATCGCCCGTATGATGGAATTCACCAACTTTTTTACCAAACAAGATTCTCGGCCACGAGAAGCCATGGAAAAATTGGTACTCTTGTTGTCACCCTACGCTCCCCATCTGGCCGAAGAGCTTTGGCAATTGTTGGGCCATTCTGACACACTCGCGTATGAACCGTGGCCTGAGTATGATGACGCACTGATTGCCGAAGACGAACTGGAAATTCCTGTGCAAATTAAAGGCAAAGTACGCAGTAAAATACGCGTGCCTGCGGGTGCCGACCAAGGGGCCATAAAAGCGGCTGCTCGTAATGATCCACGAATTATCGAGTTGCTTGCAGGCAAACAGATTGTAAAAACGATCGTCGTTCCGGGGCGACTCGTCAATTTCGTAACCCGATAGACTTGAAAGTTATCATGAATAATGCAGTTGCTGTCGTACTCGGGGGTGGCCAGGGAACACGTCTGCGTCCCTTGACCACTTACCGCTCCAAACCGGCAGTTCCTCTGGCAGGCAAATACCGCTTGATCGATATTCCTCTGTCGAACTGCATCAACAGTCAATTACGTCGAATCTATGTGTTGACTCAATTCATGTCTGTCAGTCTGCACCGCCACATCCGTGGCACTTACCGATTTGACAATTTCAGCAGAGGCTACGTCGAAATCCTGGCGGCCCAGCAAACATTGATGGAAGGGACCGACTGGTATCAGGGCACCGCCGATGCGGTACGTAAGAACCTGCGCTATCTGACTCAGCCAGGAATCGATTACGTGGTAATCCTGTCGGGCGACCAACTCTACCGCATGGATTTCCAAAAGATGATACAAACGCATTGTAGCGCACAGGCAGACATTACGATTGCCGCAAAACCGGTTCACGCTGCCGAAGCTTCATCATTGGGAGTGATGCGTGCTGACAGCACTGGGCGAATTACTGGTTTTGTCGAAAAGCCACAAACCGAAGAACAACTCAACCAGGTTCGCATCGACCCGTCTTGGATTGATTCTCGAGGAATCGTCAGCAATGGCCGTAATTGTCTGGCCAGCATGGGCATCTACATATTTAACCGGCAAGTCCTTGTCGATGCACTACAAGACACGAGTCGTAAAGATTTTGGCAAGCAAATCTTCCCACAATCGATTGATGATCGTAAAGTTCAGCTCCATTTGTTCGACGGCTACTGGGAAGACATTGGCACCATCGGTTCTTTTTACGAAGCCAACTTGCAATTAACCAGGACGGATCCCCCGTTTGAAATGGCCTCCGCCAAATCACCCATTTATTCTCATCCACGATTTTTGCCGCCCTCCCGCATGGACGGTGCTACCATTCAACATAGCCTGATTGCCGATGGTTGCGTTATTGAAGAGGGTGCACATATCGAAAACAGCGTCATTGGGCTTCGCTGTCGGATCGGGCGGGATGTGACCATCCGTAATTCGGTGATCATGGGAGCCGACTACTATGAAGAATCCATAACCAACAAAGGGGGCAAGATCCACGAAAAAGACGGGGGGCAAAATGACTCTGGTAACTCCAGCCGATCCAATTCCGTATCGATGGGCATTGGTAGCGATACAGTCATCGAAGGCGCTATCATCGACAAAAACTGTAGAATTGGCTCCCGAGCGGAAATTATCAATCGCAATAAAATTCAAGACAGTACCGAGGGTGCTTTTTTTGAAATCCACGATGGTATCGTTGTTGTAAAAAAAGATGCCACCGTACCTTCAGAATGGCGTGGCTAGCCCGGATATTTCATAAATTCGGGCACCGAAACTTGTTTTGGTCGGCGAGAGGCCGAAGAGTGCTGTGGCTGCAAGGCAAACGGTGATTTGGGTGCGGAATGTATTGTCTATACTTGAGCACACCCAAATTACCCCGTAGTCTAGTAAACCCAGCTAACGAAGCAGACGCAGTACTATTTGGACTCACAGCAGAAAGTTTATGAAATATTGGGGCTAAGGTCTACAAAAAGAACAACCCGAATGACCCTACCAGTGAAACCGGCAAATTCCCCCTTAGGGTATTTTCTACAGCCTTCCCGACCATTGGTTGAATCAACCCCCTACGGCATACTGTAGGATGTAGAGAAGTAATTACGACGATCTCAAAATAAAGGACCTGCCAACATGCGTCGATTAATCTACCCAAGGGGAGTGCCATCCGTATTGGCAGTACTTGCAATACTCTGCCTATTTCGAGATGGGACTGACAGTTTTTTGGGGGCTGGGTTTTTTGGATCTGGGGCCGATGGGCTCGTATGGTCTGCTGAAGGGGTATCTGCTGAGGGGGGGGCGATTTATCTTGACGAACCAGATCCAGAGCCCCCGCCCACCGAAGTCCAACGGCGTAACGCGGAAGACAAATATACCGATGGTACCATGCGGGTGCAACGCGAGGTCATCCGACTCTCCAACGACCGCTTTGTCAATGACGGCACCTACCGTGAATTCTATCCCGATGGGCAACCTTTTTCGGAAGGCTCGTACAAACGGGGCATACTTAATGGCCAGTGGAAATATTGGCACGACAATGGCCAGCTTTGCAAAACCATCATTTTCAAGGATGGGGTTCCTGACGGCAGTTGGGAAGTTTTCCATAAAGATGGTACTCGGATGTCCAGTAAGACTTACGAAAAGGGCTTACGTCAAGGCAATTGGGTTCGTTATTTTGAAGATGGAGAAACCATGAAAACCGAAGAGTCCTATACTCTGGGTAAATTACAAGGTGCAAGAACCAGCTATTTTCCCAATGGTCAAAAAAGGCAAGAATCTCATTTTAAAAATAGCCAATTGAATGGATTGATGACTGAATGGGATGAAGCAGGTAACAAAGTGGCAGAAGTTCTGTTTGTCGAAGGAAAAATTAATGGAAAAATGGTCCGATGGCGTGCCGATGGCACAGAAATAAAATAATCCTAAGTGTCGGGTTAACCGGAAGACGTTACGATCGAGTAGGACCGTTGTGAATGGGCTAGACATGCTCCTCACTCCTAGTGCATCGTTGCAGCTTAATTTTTTGGATTAGCCCCCTTTAAACCGTGCAACCGGACGCTAACGCGTTTCGGCTGATTTTTTACAACCCCAATTTTAGTTGAAACGATGCCCTAGTCCCTAGTTCCTCGCTCGTAAGCAAAGATGACACCACCCAATACCCCTAAAAAAACTGATTCGCGCGGCCCTGATTCTAAACAGTCCGAGTCAAAGCGTCCCTCACCTCAACAGCGGGGCCCTTTGCATTGGGTCGTCCTGATCATTCTGGGACTTTCCGTGATCATGTTGCTTACCAATTCCTGGTCTGACCGGAAGGACATCTCGTTCACTCAATTCCTGCAACAACTGGAAAATGACAACATCGCGGAAGTAGAAATCCAGGGACGACTGCGCGTTCTGGGAAAATATCGTTCCCTACCCAAGACAACGGTAACTTTGGGCGGTGCCACTGCAGACTCCAGTACGGAAGACCCAATCGAAGCCCAAGAAAATCGATCGTCACCACTTCCCGAAAAACTTCTTTCCGAGAAAACCAATTCCACGTTGGAATTTCAGTGTCAGCTCCCCCCCCAAGTCGGCGAAAAATGGCTCGACCAATTGAGCGAAAAGAATGTTCTGGTCACCGCCAAGGAGCCCACAAATTACAGCGATCTGGTCATGCTCGCTTCTATGGGCGTACTGCTACTGCTGTTCTTTGCCGCTTGGACCATGATGCGCAGAGCACGCGAACAAGGAATGGGAGGAGGAATGCTCTCATCGGTGACCAAAAGCCCAGCACGACGCTACGACAGCGATGAACATGATGTCTCCTTCGAAGACGTGGCGGGCCTGGAAGGTGTGAAAAAAGACTTACAAGAAATCGTACAATTTCTCAAAGAACCTGAAAAATTCCACCGTTTGGGGGCACGAGTTCCCAAAGGCGTCCTACTGATGGGGCCACCGGGAACTGGTAAAACCTTATTGGGACGTGCTGTCGCAGGTGAGGCAAAAGCCCCATTTTTCTCGATCAATGGGTCAGAGTTTATTCAATTGTTTGTCGGCGTGGGGGCGGGTCGCGTGCGCGACATGTTCAAAACGGCCAAAGAGAATGCACCGGCAATCCTGTTTATCGATGAGATCGACGCGGTGGGCAGACAACGGGGCGCTGGCCTGGGGGGTGGCCACGACGAACGGGAACAAACGCTCAATCAAATTCTCAGTGAGATGGATGGGTTCAGTCCCAGCACCTCCGTTATTGTCATGGCTGCCACCAATCGGCCCGATGTACTCGATCCGGCGCTACTGCGACCTGGACGTTTTGACCGCCACATCACGGTGGATCGGCCCAGTTACGAGGGCCGGCGCGAACTGTTCGAGCTGCACAGCCATGAAGTACCGATTACCGAAGAGGTCGATTTCAAAAAATTGGCACGGGCGACGGTTGGTCTGACGGGAGCCGATATCCGTAATCTAGTGAACGAAGCCGCCTTGTGGGCAACTCGACACGACAAAGACAATGTCGATATGAGCGATTTCGAGTATGCGCGTGACAAAGTCCTAATGGGTGCCAAACGGGATGATGTTCTCTCCGAGGAGGAAAAAGAAATTACCGCGGTCCACGAAGCAGGGCATGTCATACTCGCCTGGCTTCTTCCAGGTAGCGATTTAGTGCACAAGGTGACCATCATTCCACGTGGTCATGCCTTAGGGGTCACCCAATTGGTCCCTGAAGAAGATCGCCATAATTTGGGACAGCACGAAATGCTAGCCCGATTGACGATGATGCTCGGTGGCCGGACCGCTGAAAAAATGCGGTTCGATGAATACAGCGCCGGGGCAGAGAACGATTTAAAAGAGGCCACGGCCCTGACTCGACGCATGGTCACACGCTGGGGCATGAGCGAGCGACTGGGACCTGTCGCCTTTGGGCACTCGGAGGACCAACCCTTCCTGGGCCGGGAAATCGTCCAAGAACATCGCAATTATAGCGAGCGAACTGCACAGATTATCGATGAGGAAATTGCTAAAATCCTGCACGCTGCCGCCGATAGGGCCCAGCGCACTCTCACCGAACATCGCGAAAAGCTCGAAAAGCTTGCCTCTGCACTATTGGAGCGTGAAGTACTTGATGAAAATGAGATTCGCGAACTCATCGGTCCCTCAGTCCATCATCTGAAAAACCCCGAAAACCAACCTGTGTTAGAAACGATCAACGTTAGCACAACTTGAGCTCGAGAGGAGAATTCGTGACTTGATGAACTGGCCCAATCTATCCAATTCTGCGAAAGATACCGCCAGCGAATCATCCCACATGGCTCACAACGTATTTGCTCACACCGTATTTTTCACACTCAACACTCCTACGGAAGAATCAAGACAACGTCTGATTGACTCTTGTCACCACCACCTCTCCGACCACCCAGGGACCCTCTTCTTTGGCGCAGGAACACGGGCAACCAGTTATACGCGACCGGTCAACGATGCCCGTTTCGACGTCGTACTCCACCTGATCTTCGCCACCCAAGCAGACCATGACGTGTATCAACAGGCCCCCCGCCACCAGCAATTTATTGAAGAAAATCAAGAAACTTGGGCTGAGGTGCGTGTGTTTGATAGCCATCTGGTGGGCGGTGGGTGAGACCCAATAATGAAAACACTCATTCAGCATGCCCATGTGGTTCTACCTACTGGTATCGCACAAGTCCCGGTATTAATCGAAAACAAAAAAATTGTCGCCATCGATCCGGCCATCCAAACCTCAGCCGACCATGTGATCGATGCTTCTGGGTTGCATCTTTTGCCAGGAGTCATTGACGATCAGGTTCATTTTCGTGAACCGGGGATGACTCACAAGGAAGACCTGGCCACAGCATCCGCCGCTTGTGCCAAAGGGGGGGTAACAACTTATTTGGAGATGCCCAACACACGTCCCGCTGCCACCACTCAGGCCAGGCTCGATGAAAAACTGGGCCTAGCTGCGGAAAAATCGCTGGTAAACTATGGTTTTTATATTGGAGCCACGCCTGACAATCTGAACGATCTGAAAACGGCGACTCGAACGCCAGGAATTAAAATTTTCATTGGCTCCAGTACTGGCGATCTGCTGGTCGACGATCAAAACGCACTAGAGCGTATTTTTTCCGAAACGACTCTTCCAATCACCGCCCACTGTGAAGACGAAACTACGGTACGGGACAATACCAGGCGGCTCCAAAACGCCAACACATCGCATAAGCTTCAAGTGTCCGATCATTCAAAAATCCGTGATCATCAGGCAGCAATCATTGCGACTCGTCGTGCTTTCGATCTGGCTCGACGCCATCAGCACCGTTTTCATTTGCTTCACCTTTCCACAGGTGAAGAAGTCAAACTGCTGGCAGATCACGGGGGCTTACTGACAGGTGAAATCTGCCTCCACCATTTACTGTTGAATTGTGAAGATTATCCACGTCTTGGCACCCGTTTGCAAACCAACCCTGCAGCCAAATTACCCGAAGACAACCAGCAACTATGGCAAGGATTACTCTCAAATTGCGTACAAGTGCTTGCCACAGACCATGCGCCACATACGTTGGAGGAAAAAAAATTACCTTACCCACAGTCGCCATCCGGCATGCCGAACGTTGAAAACGCCTTGGCCTTGATGCTCAATGCAATCCATCAGGGTCACTGCACACTCGAGCAAGTCGTCCACTGGATGTGCGACGCACCCGCAAGGGTTTGGGATATCGTCGACAAAGGTCGAATCGCTGAAGGTTACGATGCCGACTTAGTACTGGTTGATCTGCAACTCGAACAAGTAGTTCGGGATCAGGAGCAACTCACTCGTTGCGGTTGGAGTGCCTGGAATGGTACCAAATTAACCGGTTGGCCTGTCAGAACTTGGGTATTGGGCAGGGAGGTCTATCACCACGGCCAGGTAAACCAAAGCATACGAGGAAAGCCGGCCCAATTCGATCATAATCGCGGCGGGTACTGGGCTACTGTTTAGCAATTTCACCAAATGAATGCGAAACATTTGAAAAGCTAATGCAAAATGGCAAAAGATCACTCGGCTTCACGGTTTTCCTCGGCAAATGTTGGTAATCTACCGGCATTATTACGAAGAAAAGACTCTCGCAAAGATGCAAAGATCGCAAAAAAGAATGGATGAGAATGATGAAGACTGGAATTCCCCAAACTGTCAACGGTCTCCCAGGACAAGACCAGGCAAACTGCAAAGTCACATCCAGCCAATATAATACCGAGGAATTGAACCACAGAGTCACGGAGGGCACGGAGAAAAGGTCCGTTGATAAAGCTTCTCCGTGTTCTCAGTGACTCCGTGGTAATTCTTATCTTCTCGCTTCTTATCAGTCGGGTCTTACAATACCGACACAGCAATTCTCCTACAGGGATAGGAAGGGGCTTGGCGATCTTAGTGTCTTTGCGAGAGGGTATTTGGATTCGAATAACTCTTTTTCTTGTTAGGAATGGCAACTTAGCGTAGTAGGATGTACGTTAGTACCCAATGACCATCGCTCATGATCCCCCGTCCCTTTCACTTCCTGCCATTCAATTTATTTCCCACCCTTTTCTCCGTAGTAACATCATCCATGCCCGAGCGAGTTTGGTATCTGAAACGGTGTGATTTGTTCCAACAGCTCGATGCGGCTCAGTTGCAAGTACTTGAATCGAAGTGCCGAGCACGCAAGTTTCCAGCAGGCACGCCTATCTACCTCCCTGCCGATCAGGCAGACTCGGTGCTCTTGCTAGCTGAAGGTCGAGTAAAACTGGGCAATTTCACTGAAGAGGGCAAACAAACCATTATGGCCTTCATTGAGCCAGGAGAAATCTTTGGAGAATTGACTCTTGTTAATACAGGTGACGAAGCTTCACAACGTGATGAATATGCCGAAACCTTGGTAAAATCAACCGTTTTGCTCATTCCTGCAGATACCATGCGCCAGTTGATCGAACAAAACCCACACGCATCCCTTGGCATCACCAAGCTGTTTGGACTGCGCAGAAAACGACTCGAACGGCGGTTGAAGTACCTTTTATTTCGGTCCAACCGAGAACGGTTGGTCCATTTAATACTGGAACTGGCCGAACAGTATGGACGACAGACGGACATAGGGGTTGCTCTGGAAATCAAATTGTCACATCAGGATCTGGCAAATATCATAGGCAGTACCAGAGAAACCGTAACTGTGGTCCTGGGCGAGTTACAGACTGAGAGACTTTTGGAACTAGGGCATCGTAAGATTGTGATAACCGATATTAGCCGACTAGCAGAAGTTGTGAAGGGCACCCTACCGCCGCATTTAACGCCACAACCCTACTGAAAACCACCGCCTGAAGGCGGAGGGTTCGCCGACAGTCGGCTAAAGCCCGACTTTCTGGTTGTGGCTTACTTA
>JBDOMT010000464.1:0-5003 GCA_039831705.1 Pirellulales bacterium
TCCCAAAAGAAGCTCCCTCTGGCTCCTCTTTCGCGCAAAACAAGGGCCCAACCTTGTTGGAAAGGATGGGCCTTGTGTAGATATGACTATCGTTTACGCTCTGCCGCGGAGCGGCTTAGTTCAACTCCTAGTTTCTCTCTAGTGATGCCTGCAGAGGCAGCGAAAGACTATCCTTTTTGAGTAAAAAGTAGACATTCGTTCCTTCTGCAGACTACAAACGTGTTTTGAGACAAAACCTAGACACGGGACAGGCGTATGCTGTTACAATGGGCGACATGCCAGACCTCATGTGGTTGCCTAGCAAATTCAGTTGGGTAATCTCGAGTAACACAAATTAGGGTTTTGCCATGTTCTGCCGACGACGTTTATCGAATAGATTTACACTGGGTTTTTCGAATGGTTTCACACTGGTCGAATTGTTGGTCGTCATCGCCATCATCGGTGTCCTCGTTGCCCTGCTCTTGCCCGCGGTGCAAGCCGCACGAGAAGCAGCCAGGCGGACGCAGTGCATCAACCAAATCAAACAAATTGGTTTGGCTATTCAAAATTTTCATGCGGCAAGAAATCGTGTCCCCGATAGCCACACCTATCATCCCAAAGGCAGAAATCAATTCCCCGGAAATCTCAGCGGCCGCGGCTGGATTACACTCACTTTGCCTTACCTGGAGCAACAGGCACGCTACGACAAAATGGAACCCTATTTCGATGGCCAATTTCCCAGGAATACTGGCCTCAATCACCCAGATCTGGCCGATGTCGTCAACAAGCCTATGCCCGGTTTTCGCTGTCCATCCGATGCCACCGCGTCAGAGCCATTTTCGACAGAGCAGTTTCAGTGGAAGGACAAGGAAATTGCCGTGACGAACTACAAGGGCAATATGGGCAACAACTGGATGGGGGGAACTGGAACAAGCACTCAGAACGTTGACTGCCACAGTTCCGCAACGGTTATTTGTGAGGGCTTCTTTTGGCGGTTTTCATTCCTGCATCCGGTCCAATTCAAGGACGTCACCGATGGGTTGAGCAACACTTTTCTGGTGGGTGAGGATTTACCCCGATACAATTTTCATTCCGCGTTGTACTACTGTAACGGAGATTATTGTAGTACACATTTCCCACTCAATGTGAAACCCAACCCTCCTACTCCGAACAACTGGCCACTGGCGTTTACATTTCGAAGCGACCACGTTGGCGGCGCAAATTTTGCCATGTGCGATGGTTCGGCCACATTTGTCACCGACGGGATCGACTACGACACGTACCGATTTCTCAGTACCCGTAATGGGGGTGAGTTGATCAAAGGATTTCCTTAACGGAAACTCGGACCTTAGAAACTGGTTGTCACTTTTCTCACACCCAATTCTCTCACACTCAATTCGGCTCACACTCAATTCGGCTCACACTCACTTCGGCTCACACTCACTTCACCCACACCCACTTCACCCACACCCACTTCGGGCTCACACCCAATTCACTCAGCAGCGATCGTGCGGTTCTCCTACATCTCAACAGACACCTATCAAAAACAAGACCTACTTCATGACGCGACCAGTAACATCAGTAGCGCCAGTTGCATCAGTTGCAACTAGGATCATGCTCGTAATCGCAGTGTTCCCTTACCTACTAACCGGTTGTGGTCAGTCCCTACCTGCGACGGTAGCGGGAACCATCACGCTCGATGGCCAATCCCTGCCAGAAGGTCCACGCGTGACCGGATCGGTGATGTATTATCCACTTGGAGGTGGGGCAGCCGCCTATGGCACCGTCACTTCCGGCGGAACCTACACCATGCAAACTGGCGATACCCTAGGATTGCAACCTGGCGATTACCAGGTGACGGTCCGCGTAATCGATATCGATCCACCTCCACTCGGAGGGTACAACAACCCTCCAGCCTCCAAGCCAATCACACCGCCGCGATACCAAAATCGTGAACAAGCGGGTCTCAAGGTGCAGGTGAAACAGGGCAAAAATGAAATCAACCTGGAACTGTCGTCGTCCTGATCGTTAGGTCAAAACGTCCTCGACGACATTGCCATGGACATCCGTCAGGGCCATGGACATCCGTCAGGCGGAAGCGACGGCCTTGGTATTTGTAGGTGAGACGCTCGTGGTCGATGCCCATTAGATGCAAAATCGTGGCGTTGAAATCGTGAACGTAGACTCCGTTAGCGGCGACGTTGTAACCGAACTCGTCAGTTTCGCCAGACTTGAAGACTTCGGTCGCACCGTCATGGCCATTAGCAAATTAGTCAGCGTACACAGTCACGGCCTACGTCGTGTTCGTGCAGCATGACGCCGATTGGACCGCCTTCTTCTGGAATGCCTCGCTCTTTGAGCAGAGGAAAAAATAGGTCTTCTTCTTTGGCATGGTGGCATTTGTCTGCGAACTGGCTGAAAAATGCCGGTGCCCATTTGGGAAAGTCATCGGGAACGGAATCACCCGACTCGATGTGAGTAACGGCTTTCGCCAGCACAGTGAGTCCACGCTCGATGATGTCGTGTTCGGCTACCAGTCGGTCGATTGATTTCATATCTGTCCTCTTTGTCACCACAGCTTGATGTCTTGCTCGTTCTTCACGATTGTACCATCTTTGATCGAAACTTGGATGGTTCCCCGATAGCCCGACTCGAAGTATCCGCCTACGTCTGAACGCTGGACGTTCCCATCCGAATCAGTGAATTCAATCTGCAAACCAGATTCGCCCGTGGATTGAACCCTCGCAGTAGCCGAGGCACCAGCGGCAATGTCGCCAAGTTCGTAGGAAGCGCCGGTGACGTGAACAACCGCTGACTTTACTGTAGCTTACGTTATCGTTCGCGGGCAGATCCACTGTAGCCGAACTAGCGACTTGGGAACAGCAGCACGGGGCAGCGATACTTTCCATCGCAGCGATGATTCCTGAGCCCAGTGTGCTGGCCATTGCACTACTTGGCCTTATGGTCGCTTGCAAGAGCATACTTAGATCTCCAAGAACTACCTCCGTCCGGTTCCTTCTTATCTATCTTTACAGGACTCGGTCTATCTTTATCCGGGATTTCCCATTTAGAATTGCCTGGAACCACTCCAGGCAATTCTAAATGGGAAATCCCGGTTAAAAAAGGGTTTGTGCACGGCGCAACCGATGAATTAGGTTTCCATGCCTTGGGGCAGGGGCATTACGTCACTGATATCCATGCAACGGTACTGCATCAGATAGGCCTGCATCCCAAGCAGCTCGACATCCCCGGCCGGCAACGGCTGGAGACCAACCGTGGCCGGGTAATCACTAATATTCTCGCCTGATTGAGAGCTGGAAATAACGGTCTTATGCCGTGATGATGCAATTTTTTTGACCATATTGGAACAGAGGCAACAGAGGTAGGTTGTCTCAGTTTCCTCCATCTTCTCAGTTCCACAGTTATTCTGAGGAAAATTCCGGTTGACAAACGAAGCACTCGTAAAATAACATGAACTAGGTGAAGTCTTATCTTGAAGTTGCTGTCAGACACACTTGTTCCATGCATGAGCTGGGGTTCATCGTTGGTTCCTTCTCCTCAAAGTTTTCATAGCGGTATCCTGCTCAGTTCCCTTGCTGTTGGTGGACTGATGGCATGGCACTTCTGGCCCACAGAGTATCAGCCTACACCAGCAGAATTGGCAGAAGTCGCTCTAAATGGTCCAACTCCCACCGAGCGGGCCAAGGCTGCTGTTCAGCTTGCGGATTACGGCGATGAGGCACTTGAACAGCTACGAAGAGTTCTCCAGGAGTCCGCGGAGCCCGACGTTCAGTCCGCATGTGTAGAAGGACTGGGGAAGTTGTGGGACTACGACAGTATGGACGTGTTCCTGGATATTTTGGAAAAAGGACCAATGAAGGTGCGTGGCCGCGCCGCTGTTATCGTTTCCAGGATGACTGGTCGCAACCGTCGTTATCGGGTCGGTGCAAGTCTCATGGAACGACAGCGTTGGGTGCGCTACATGCACGAGGACTGGGAAGAGATTCGTAACTCAGCTCATTTTGATGACCTAAAACGTAGATTGCGAGAAAGCCATGAAAATCCATAACCGCAAAGCGGGCTTTACCCTGGTCGAGTTATTAGTTGTCATTGCAATTATTGGGGTTCTCATCGCGTTGTTATTGCCAGCCGTGCAGGCTGCGCGGGCCGCAGCGCGTAATGCGACATGTAAAAACAATATGCATAATCTTGGCATTGCCTACCACAACATGAAGTCACAATGGGCCACTAAGCGTCAGCCACTGAAAGTCTACGGGTGGGTCAATCAGTTGGTGCCGTTTTCTGAAGAGAGTGACCCTATCTACCTTTGTCCTGATGACGAAGAACCAGGAGCTGGAGGGATTACCGACACCACAATTACAGTCAATCCGGAATCACCCGGTCATCGAGATCATCATGACATCCCGCTGGATGCCAGCCACTCACACTGCCGAGAAAGTCTGGTGGTCATGACACGCCAAGCTTCGAAAATCCCAGGTGCATACGGCCTGGAATTCGAAGATGTATTAATTGGGGGTGATTGGGATTTTAATGATTTGATGATACTTATCGAACCCGTCCAAGAAAGCAACCGCCGTTGCAGAGTGACAGCCGTTCGACGCAATGCAGGGTACAACTTTGCACTCCGTGGTCCAGACGGAAACTATTTGTCGAATCCATTTCATCCTAGAACTTCAGGATCATCCGTCGTTGTGGACTGCTTCAAGACGAGCTATGGCATGAACACCGTCGCTCATCGTTACAAAAACGGAGATTCGTACAAAATCCTGTTACTGGAGTACGAGCGCGCGGTCGCCCGCGTAGCAGGGCCTGATGCCTTCGATTTGTGGAGCGAAATGTCCGCCCCACGGCATGCAGGCATGATCAACGTGCTATTCGAAGATGGGCATGTAGATACGTTCTCACCGGACGTAATCGATCCCCGTATCCAAGAATTGCACGACAAATTTTGGTGGCCTTTCTACGGCGACTAAGATTTCTTACGGGTGAGAACCACGGGGGCG
>JBDOMT010000124.1:0-4949 GCA_039831705.1 Pirellulales bacterium
CAGCCTGTTAAAGCAATGCACTGACAAGGAAAGTATCGCCATGCGGCGTCGCATGGCAGGCTGGAATACCGATTACCTTACGCAAGTACTTGGCCTACAAAGGACTTAGTGTGCGTTTGCCCTGGGGTATCCCCCCATACCCACCTGTATTACTGTTTAGCCCCCTTCTAAAGGGTTTCCTTGAGCCACTTGCTCTGCAGGTGGTCGCTAACTGTACTTCACTTAGCCACGAAGTATCAACGACACTTCTTCTAGTTCCAGTACCTCACCGATGATGCACGTTGCCGTCGCTCCCGCAGAGCGCGCATATTCGACGAGTTTTTCTGCCTGCTCGACAGCAACTGCGATCAATAAACCGCCCGAGGTTTGTGCATCGAAGGCAAATTCTTCCAGCACGGGATCTGGCTTCCCTTCGATACGTAAACTACTTTGCGCGAAGTTACGATTGCTAGCGCTGGCTCTAGTCTGGTAACCCCGATGTGCCAGATCCATGGCGCCTGTCAGCAATGGCAGACGCTCCAGATCCAAAGCCAAAGTCACGCCACTGGCACTGGCCATTTCCCCCGCGTGCCCAGCCAGTCCAAAGCCGGTAATATCGGTAGTCGCGTGCGCGCCGGCCTCGGTGGCTGCCTCACTGCCCACAGCGTTGAGTTGGACCATACTTTCACAAGCCATTTTCAGGGCCTCATCGGGACAATGGCCCGCCTTGAGTGCAGTCGTGATGAAACCTGTCCCCAGCGCTTTGGTCAACACTAACACATCACCCGGTCGAGCATTGTCATTCTTCCGCAATGCCTCAGGGTGTACTATACCCGTCACCGATAGCCCATATTTGATTTCCTTATCGCGAACCGTGTGTCCACCTGCCAGGACAGCGCCTGCCCGCTGGGTTCGCTCTGCACCGCCACGCAAGATTTCACTCAATATGTCCAATTCAAGCTGATCGTCAGGAAAACCGACAATGTTCAACGCCGTAGTAGGCTTTGCCCCCATGGCATACACATCACTCAGCGAATTGGCTGCGGCAATTTGACCATAGGTGTAGGGGTCATTGACTAACGGGGGAAAGAAGTCCAGGGATTGGACAATCCATAGATCCTCGCGAAGACGATACACGCCCGCATCGCTGAAGTTGCCAGTGCCCACAATCAAATTGGGGTCATTGAATGTTGGTAACCCGCGCACGACCTGCGCGATCCCCGCCTGGGGCAGTTTGCCTGCTCACCCAGCACAACTGGCATAATCAATCAGTCGTTTTTTTCGCCCCCACAGTGGCATGGAAAATCTCCCTTACACATTGAACAGATAATTACAAATATCACTATCCTGCATCAAATACGTCTTACCTTCCACTCGTAGCTTACCTGCCTCGCGAATAGCCTTCTCGCTTTGATACTGTTCCAGGTTCGCTACAGAGAACACTTCCACCCGGATAAAACCTCTTTCAAAATCCGAATGGATCACACCTGCCGCTTGTGGGGCGGTAGCTCCGATCGGTATGGTCCAAGCGCGAATTTCTTTTTCTCCAGCCGTGAAATAACTCTGCAGACCAAGTAGCTTGTAGGCGGCGTGGGCTAGCATGGTTAATGCAGGCACCTGCAAGCCCAGGCTCTCGAGCATTTCCTGACGCTCTTTCATTTCGAGCTCTGACAATTCTGCTTCCAGACGGGCACATACTGGTACGACCAAGCTTTTTTCTTCCTGCGCCCGTTGACGCAGTTTCTCAACATAAGGGCTTTCACCCGCCAGATCGTCTTCATGGACATTGGCCACGTAGAGTATCGGTTTGGCGGAAAGGAGTTGCAATTCCGCAAACATTTTGGTTAGCCCGGGATCGTCGAAATGCAAGCTGCGGACGGCTTTTCCCTTGGCCAAAAATTGCTGGCACTGGTCGAGGACTTCAAGGCGGGCTTGTGCCTCTTTGTTGCCCGTACGTGCTTGACGAGACGCCTTGTCTGCCATCGTTTCGACCGATTGCAAATCAGCCAGCAATAACTCCATTTCTATGGTTTCCACATCCCTCAGGGGATCGATCTGTCCATCCACATGGGCAATATCAGCGTCTTCAAAACAACGCACCACGTGCAAGATTGCATCGACTGAGCGAATATGCGACAGAAATTGATTCCCAAGACCTTCTCCTTCCGATGCACCGCGGACAATACCGGCTATATCTACTAATTGCAGAATCGCAGGGATTGTTTTGGCCGTTTTAATATAACGTCCAATGACCTCCAGCCGCGAATCAGGCACGGGCACGGCACCCACATTGGGTTCAATCGTGCAAAAAGGATAGTTTTCGCTGGCAATACCGGCAGCGGTCAGTGAGTTGAACAACGTCGATTTGCCCACATTGGGTAGGCCGACGATACCTGCTTCCATTGTTACAGTTTCCTTAATTACGGATCTAGAAATATACTATTACTAGTTCCAATTCCGTGGAGGAAGCCAACCTGGCAGACGTCTATCAAGTGGCTTATCTCCTGGCAGGCGGTATATCCACTCGTTATCACCGGTTCGTTGCATGATAAATTGTGGTAGCGGTCCAAAAGAGGGGATTCTATCGGACTGGGAGCGGTGGCGACAGGCGTTTTCACAAGATAGGATCCACAGAACTTGCATGGCACGAATCCGCTCCAGCGGTAATAATGTTGATAGTTTCAATTTCAGTGGATGAAGCCAACCTGGTAAACGTCTATCAAGTGGCTCATTTCCTAGCAGGCGGATCATCCACTTATTGTCACTGATTCGTCGCGAAGTGAATTTGAAAATAAAGAAAATGGAAACGTTTCGCCCATCCTTGTCTGAGGAAATTTGATGTTAAGCCACCCATTCAACCAATTTGCTCAGTTTTCAAGGTTTCCCAGGACCAAAATCTGCTATCAGTGGCCCTTGGTTCTAGGGCTCATTTCCTCGACATGGGCTGCGCTGATGCCTGAGGTTTCCGTAATCCTGGCTGCAGAAGCAGAAACTCCGACTGAAAACATTCAAGACACGGACCTTGCTGAAGAATCGGCCACAGAACCAACACCAGATCCCCAGCCCAAAGTCTTCGATGGACCGGGACTCCCCGATCTGGACAAGGCCATGTGTGAGAAAGTAACAGCCGAAGGCATCCGTGATCTGTATTTGGTGATCGATCTGGCTCAAGCTGCCTTGGACAAAGGCTTATGTATATCAGACCAAGAGTTCGGCCAGCGACTTCTGGCAAACACGCTCATGGAACGGGCCACCACCTTAATCCGTGTGATCGACACGCGTTCCTTCACCGGCCAGCGCGCGCAACAGGTACGTGGACAGGTAGTGTCCGATTTGCGTCGCATTCTCACTCAGGACCATCCACCTGCCAAAGCCTATATCATGTTGGGCCGCCTGATGGCACTGCCTGGTGGCGACTCACACGAATCAGGACGCATTTTAACCAACTACCTGGCAATGGACCAATTGACCGACACACAACGGGCTGAAGCGTTGATTCTCCGCGCCAAGGTTACGACGAACGAAGAAAAATCGCTCGCCGACTACGATGAAGCGATTCGCCTAATGCCCAATAATGCGAACTATCTGTTAGCGCGAGCCCTGTTTCACCGGGCCCATCAGCGACTGGATCGTGCATTAGCCGACGTGGTTATCGTAATGAAGCAAACTCCTGGCATCGCGAATGGCCTGATCCTCCAAGGAGAAATCCTACGTGAGCAGGGAAAATTGGAACAGGCCATTGCCAGCTTCGATCAGGCAACAGAACTAACACCTCACGCCCCGGGGCCTTATCAAAATCGGGGAGAAATCTATCGTTTGCAGAATAAATTCGAACAGGCAATTGAGCAGTTCAGCAAAGTACTAGAAATGCAGCCTGGTGTATTGCTCACCTTGGTCCATCGAGCGGAAGCTCACATGCATGCGGGTAATCTCCAGCAAGCATTGACCGACATCGATGCAGTTCTGAAAAAACAACCCCAGCTGGTCTCCGCCCATCGCATTCGAGCTGAAATTTTTGCCAATTTGAAGCGACTACCGGAAGCCATCCAAGAGATGGCCCAAATTGCCAAGGCCCTGCCAGAGCAATTAGAATTAAAAATGCAATTGGCCCTCTATTATTTAGTCAATGAGCAGTTGCATGAAGCCATTGGAGCTTATAGCAGCATCCTCGACCTCGATCCGGAAAATTTTCTAGCTTTGCGCAGCCGTGCCGACACTTATTTGTCCTTGGGCGAACATGCCTCGGCTGCTGCCGATTTCAGACGCGCACTGAAAATCAAACCTGATGACACACCCATGCTAAATAACTATGCCTGGCTGCTGGCAACATCTCCACACCATGAAGTACGCGATGGCAAGCAAGCGATTGAGTTGGCAACCAGGGCCTGCACACTGACTAAATATGAACAAGCACACATACTCAGCACGCTAGCGGCGTCTTATGCAGAATCCGGCGACTTTGCAGCCGCCGTGAAGTGGTCCCAACAAGCAGTCGACTTGGCCTCTGGGAATCAAGCAGCGGGGAATCAGGACCGTACAGGTGACACGACCTCAGAGGGATCATCTTCCGATGCAGAAACCGAGGATCCCTCTTCAGAACGCAATCAGGAAATCGGCGGCCAACTGGCTGCAGAACTGGCCAGCTACCATCAGGGGAAGCCCTGGCGTGAGAAGCAGTCACCTTGATCCAACTCAGAACAACCCTCACCAGAAAGTCCTGCAAGAGAAAATACCGCTCCTCCTGCGGGGGCACCCAATGGAGACCAGTCTCCTGGCCAATCCGTGGATGCAAATTGAGCGAACTTTTCGCCTTGTGCATAGTTGCAGCTTTATTGTCTCCTACTGGGATCTAAAAACCCTCGTCTTCAGGCGATCACTTCAGTAGAACTAGGCTACGGAAGCGTACTTCGATACCGGGCAAAGCGGGCATAATAGCCGCGCAGCGGCGACAGCAGCCGTTTTTAACGAAA
>JBDOMT010000219.1:0-21692 GCA_039831705.1 Pirellulales bacterium
CTTTTCAGGCAGGGAAACGTCTGCCCGTTCGTTCAATGCGCAACACGATTCGACCGCATTTGGTTTTTCCACGATCTACGCTCGTGCTATCCGTGGCGAGGGGGATAAAAGTGAACTGCACGGCAGCAACGGCAATGATCAGTTTGTGGGAAAGCCGAATGAAAGTCGATTGAAAAATGAGATTTACACGCATACCGTTTTTGACTTTGACACGGTAGTGGGCAGGTCAGGGCTGGCAGGAGACGATCGGGCAGAGCTTTTTGATTCCCTGGGCAACGATCGTTTGGTCGCATGGCCAGCCTTCATGCGATTAGAGGGAGAGCAATTTAGTATCGAAGCAAAACATTTTGATGAAGTTCATGCTCGCGCTTTGGACGGAGGAGAAGATACGGCTTGGCTTCATGACAGCTCCAACACGGATGCTTTTAGTTCCACTTCCGGTCAAAGTGAAATCAGCAATTCCAACTTTCGGAATATCGCTTCCGGTTTCGAACGTGTGATCAGCCGTTCAGCCCATGGAGGCGCGGACAGGGCCTCGTTTGAAGGTTCTCCAGAAAACGACACATTTGTTTGGGATGACACAGTTACCCGGCACTTTGGCAACCAATTTGATAACCGGGCCATCGGATATATCACCGTTGATCTACAGGCGGACCAGGGGGGGCAGGACCAGGGTTGGTTTTATCCGTCGGATCAGGGGTTTCAGTATTCCGGTCAAGGCAAAGGTGGGCACATCACGGGGCCCGGCAGCCTGATTCAACACGTGGGATTGGAACAGGTACATGTCGCTTGGCCGCAGGGGCAATTTTCTCAGCCTAGCTTGGATTCCATCGAATACGATTTCGAGGGAGTAGAACAACAGGGATCCGATTTCATTCCCCTGGGCAGTGGAATTGTGCACCCATTGAAACTTTTACCCGATCCCAGCGATCCCAGCCGAGTGTTGGCCATTACGGGCCAGGGAGAATCGGGAGGCAACTCATGGTTCTATGCACTGAACATATCCTCGTTGGAGCCTGTTGCTGAACCTCTGCGAGTTGGTAGCAACGCCAGTGATTTTGCCTGGATCGGGAACAACCTCATCGCAGTCACGGCCCGGGGCTCCAATGAACTTTACCTCGTTGATGTTTCCACCTGGCAAATTATCGACCACCTTGAAGTTATGGAGGAACCAATTGCGGTAACATCTGTCTCCAACAACCAAATGATTATTGCCAGCATACGAAAGAAGCAACTCCAGGTCATTGGCTTGGACGGTGGAGCTCTGGTTTTAAAACGAACCATAGAGATGCCCGGAACGGCATACACACTGAAATTCGACTCATCGAGGGAACGCATCTACGTCAACCATCCCTCACTACAGACTATCAGTGAAATTGATTTTGTCAGCGGCAATCTACTAGCCCAATATCTGGTGGGAGGGGAACCATCCTATGCAGGTATTCTCGTGGACAACTACTATGTTGCCACGAACCGCCTCGGAACACTAAATTTTATCAATCGGTCAACGGGTGAAGAACATACCTTGGATTTAGCCATCGCCTTGGGCCTCGACCGGGCGGAACTGCCCGTACGGGGCATCGAGCCAATCGACCTGATTGTGTTAGACCCTCTGCATTTCGTGGTAATCAACAATCGCCAGGACAGCCTGTTGTTCACGTTCAACCCTTTTAGTACGGAATTCGAGCCCCCTCAGGTCGCAGCACGATTCGCCGGAGCCGCTCATGGCATGCATCTACCCCAGTCAGGTGACCTCCTCATGACGGTCCCGTCCATTAACCGTATCGATCGGGCAATAATCACTACGCAGGAAACGGGCTTCCATGTATCGGTGCAACAGAACATTGTGGGGGTTGCTCCACGGACTGCGGTACGGATTGGCAGTGGTCCGGAAGCAACCATTGCTGTGGTTACCACGGACCACAAACTTCACCTGATCAATGAATTTCGTCGTGAGATGGAAACATTTTCCGTGCTGAATGGTTACAAAGTTTCTGCGTGGCGTCCCATGGCTGCAGATGACAACGGAATCCTATGGTTGATTGTGAATGATGGAACCGAAAGGCGACTGCTTGGATTGTCCATCGATGGCACGGTTGTATTCGATTTCGCCTCCAATCTGCAAAGTCCTTTTTCCATTCAGGCCGGTGAAGGGTTTGTCATTGTGATCGATCGTGTCAACCAACAGGTCCAGCAATACGACCTCGTATCAGCAACCGCCGAAGTTATTACCCTTGCCCAGCAGCGTCCCCGTCATGCAGATATCCTGACTCACGACCAGAGAATCTTGATCCATGACACCAACCCGGACATTGGCGTTACCATCGATGAAAATGGACAATTCTCGTTTCATCCTCACACTGCAGGGCGCTGGCTAACCAGTCTGGATCATGACGAAAACGAACGAGTGTTTCTGCTTGACTACAATGGCAGCGTATTCCAATTCGACTTGGACAATCAATCCATCCAGCACTGGACCGACTTGCCGCACGATCGCACCATGGAGATGAAGTACCATGACTTTCAAATTTGGGTTGTATCACCCAGCTTTGGGAGTGTAGTGATTGTTAACTCCAGCGACGCAACCCTCCAAACTCTCTGGAGCGGACTTGATTCTTATGATGTGCTTCCGAGCGAAGGTGGTGCCTGGCTGGTTTCTTCTTCTGGCTTGAAGTGGAAAGCAAATACTTCTGATACCAGCTGGTGGAAGTGAGAGCTGTAGTTCAAGATCGCGACAGACCGCTCATCATTGACCTGCCACTACGATGCAACAGTAGAAAGTCTAGGATTCCCCAGGTGAATCCAAGGCCGTAACTCAGATGGTACACGAAAAATACTACTGGCATGATAGGGAGTAGTCGCCATTGTGCGAATGTCAGGGTGCGGATCGAGAATGCAAGGCTTGTTATTCCATAGGTTGCCAGGGTGGCCCAGTAGGTCACTTTCAATGTGGGATGGACTTGTCCCACAATCCACCCCAACAGCACTCCTAATACGAATATTACGGGGATCAGTTGCCGCACAGAAGCGGGTCGTCTATGTTTCTGAATCACGCGTACTTTCCAATACCCGTATTGAAGATACTGGCGAAACAGCGATTTTAAGGATCCCCTTGGCCGATACCAGCTATGGATACTGCGAGACTGCCATAGACGGCCTCCCATATTGCGAATACGAAAATTTAGTTCGTCATCCTGATTGCGTACCAATTCCTCATCAAACAACCCAACTTCCAACAATTTCTGCCTGTACCAACAGCCGTAAACTACCGTGTCGACTTCACCTTCGTAATCTGCTTGATGAAATCCTGCGCCTCCCGTTGAAAAAGGCGAGTGGAAGGCTGCACCTATCGCACTTTGCAAGTAGCCATCTCCCTTGGTCCTCGCAGCTCCACCCACATTATCGACCTGCTTTGATTTCATCACAGCAACGCACTGTCTTACGTAATCTAGAGCATACTCGGTATGGGCGTCCATACGAACTATAATCTTTCCACGCGCAGCGCGAATTGCCGCGTTCAGTCCAGTGGAAGTAATCTGTCGCGGATTGTCGACGAGTCTCAGGCTCTCGTTGCCTTCGGCATATTCTCGAATAAACTCCCGTGTGCCATCATCACTCATGCCATCGGCGATCAATACTTCTAAGCCTCCAGTTGGTGCCTGTTGGCAAAGAACACTGTCCAAACAAGCCTTGATGTGCTGACGCTCATTGCGACAAGGAATAATAATCGACACCTCTGGAGTTTCAGTATCCATTTCCTGTGCCCTCTTTGCGAATACGAGCAAGGTACGCATATCGCAATGGTGGGATATGCTCCAATATGGTGGCCAGCAACGAGCTAACAGGAATGACTCTGCGCGCGAGCGGCGGGAGTAACCCTATTGATTTCATGTGCACTTGGCAGCCAGGAAAAAGACTCCTGAGTTCCGCGCGGCCAATGCCTCGCACGGATTTGTTTTTCGGATTATCATACCGAAAATCAAACCACAAGAGGCAGCCCTCCGGTTTGACTACGCGCAACATGTGGGTAGCCAAATTTTGTTTCATCGGAATCGAAAGAATGGAAGTAAATACCGTGGACTGTAGGACGATATCAAATTGTTCATCTTCATAGGGAAGACCATGTCCTGAAACTTCTTCAACCTGTATTGCCGGATTCAGTTGTCGTGCTTTGGCTATGCGATCGGTATTGATATCGCATCCAAAGAGATTCTCTGGTGTAGCCCCCCAATGATTGAATAGTCGAAGCCAACGCCCATCACCGCAACCTACCTCAAGTATTTTCTTGTCAGTCAGCGTACGCATACCTGATTCGCGCAATAATCTTGCGATCTGAAATTGTCTTTGATGCGACAAACGTAGATTCCATAAATCAGAAAAGGAATAATCTCCCTCCCCGCGATCTGCATAGACACTTAATATCCGTGCACGTTCGATCTTGCAGGAAAATTCTTCGACGTGAGAATATGAGTTCAACAATGGTGAGGCACTCATCAATTACTCCATCTACATTCTAGGATACAATTATCTCATGGCAGCAGTTAAAACTAGCACTGCAAACGTCGTTGCAACCACGGGTACGTGTAAATCGATGTCACGTCTCATCAGTCGTAACACGACAACTTTCACGGTAAACATCATTGCCTCGCCAGCGACCCAAGCGACAGCTGTTCGATAACTTATGGGCATACCCACGACCAAGAAGAAAACTGCACTGAAAGTCGCCAGACCAATCAGCACCGATGCGGTATCATACCAGTTGAGTGACATCACATTGAGAGTGAATTTCGTTCCTATATTGATGGATGACATATAGAGTCCTGGCATCAGAACAACCATGATCCAACCGGTGCTCGACAAGTCTCCGCTATACAGCCATTGGCACAGTGCCGGCAATACCAAGATTCCTACAACACAAGCAGGACCAAAAAACGCCGTGACCGCCATGATTTCGGATTTGATGACGCCATTGGTACCTGCAGCATCCTGGCACTCCACTGCCCTGACAAGCCTGGGGAATAGGGAAACACCAATACTTGTTGCCACAAAGCTTGCTGCAGAGACAAACTTGTAGCCGGTGCCAAAAAGTGCCACGTCAGCAGGAGTCCCAACCATGTTCAAAAGTAGTATGCCGAATCGATGAAAGAGGCTCATGCTCAATAGCGAGCCACCCAAGGGTAAGGTTGCCAGTAACACTTCCTTGAGTTGAGCTAAAGACGAGCACGACCCTTCTTCATGCTGATGAAATAATGGCTGTAATGCAGCGAGACGCGACTCGATGACTATGCGTGCCAGATTGCAGAGCAGCCAACCAAGCAAGATAACCATCAAACCATGCCCCATCAGCGCTAATACGGTTATCGTGACAGCGACTACGACTCTCACCAAGAGTACCATCACTGCCTCAATATCCAATCGTTCGATACCTCGCAGGTACCATAAAAATGGATCTGTACTGGGTTGAGTCATGGCGATAGCTGCACATAAAAGTGTTTCCACTAAGCCAAAATCTTGGATTAAAATACTAGCCAGCAAAATCACCGTGCATATGGAATAGCACAGTTTTCCAAGCAAAGCTCTCGTCAGCACACTGGCTGGTGTCTGTGACAGTGCAAATTTTTTAGCAGCCCAGATGCGTGTACCAAAATCAGAGCCTATTTCCGCAACACCTACGATAGCCGTAGCAACCAGGTAGTTGGCATATACGGCCGTATCCAATAATTGGCTGATAATCGCTAGAGCAGCCAGTTGCAATATGGAACCAATGGCATTCGCTCCACTATTACTGAATACATTGCGTCTATATTGCTTTTGCATACCCACGATGACGGATGCCCTTTTTCGTGTCGCGGCTGAACTGGAAATCTGATTTTCCTTGTACGGTCATTGGAGTGCTGAATACCAAACACACTAATAGCCAACTCAAACATGCATTAGGATGATTGTTGAAGATATATTGCACGCCGATAAAGTCTCGCAAGAAAAATAAAATGAATATGGATAGTGCCATTGCACGTCTAGTTCGCATGCCTGTGCCCCAATATACGTTTGCCAGGTAATACGCAAATCGCAAATAAAACAGCAATCCCAGTACTCCAAACATACCAACGACTGAAAGAATCCAATTGTGGGGATCTGAGACACGATCCACAGAGTACACATGGTAAAACAGGAAATCCCAATGGGTTAATCCAACTCCAAACAGCCAATCGTGAAGTTGAAAATCTTCGATCACCGACTGCCACAATAGATGTCTTGTGCTATTGGTAAAATCGAGGTTCTCCATGCGAGTGTATAGGGTCATCTCGGCCGTATTGACACTCATCAAGATGATGACGCCGAAAGAAAAAGCAATTAGCAGTGAAGACATCAGTCGAGACTTATACCAGGTCATGATACCCGAGGTCAGGCAAAAAAACACCATCATTGATCGAGAAGCACCAAGGAGTGCCAGCAGGTTTCCAGCACTTATGTAAACCAGAAGAAACCAAGTAGGGATGTTTTTGGAGTGGATGGTCCAAAGGATCATCAACAAAATTGCTGCAGGAACATATGCCAGATTATTGGGAGTAAGAAATGGTCCTGTCAGACGACTAATACCACGATCGCTAATATCAATTAACTGACTAGCGCTGGATATTTCAAGCATACCTCGACTGGATGCACCAAACATGGGTCCATAAAGTATCTGCATTAAAGCCACTAGGATGATGTGTGCCAGTGCAAACATACAGACCATGCGAAACATTTTTAACATTGCAGCATCGGCGACTAATCGACGACACGCTACATATGCGGAAATAGCCATACCAAGCATGAGTAGTCCGACCAATGCGTAATTCCGATCAGCCGACTGTTCACGACCAAATAAATTATCCTGCAGAAATGACATTACTATTCCGTAAAGCGTCATCCAGAAGACCATTCGAAGCATTAGTGTTACAGGTCTGCCAATGCTTCCCAACATTCCAGGTTGATGGATAACTTGCTGTGATGTTTTCCAGTCGTGCAAAATCATACTCATGGCAACACCCGCCACTCCCAGGTAGAGAGAGGGAGTGGCCATTCCAGGCGAATCGTGAACCGAGATTAGTAGCACGAGCAGACAGGGAGCCCAACGTGGCTTGAACAGTGAACTTGCTACCGCGAAAAAAACACCATCAACAGAACTGATCAGCCCGAGATCAGCAAACGTGTAAAAAGCAACACTCAGCATCAATGCGGGCAATACCACGTCTCGCATTTGCGTGGATATGGCTACATTCGCCATGGGATATCCCATACGAACGGGTACAGACGGTTTGAAATGAGCAGAAGCGTATTTCATCTACCAGGTCCCAGAGACGATTGTTTCAGGGTAACGAAAAACGTCTCATACACTATTTCGGCCATTGTGGTGTAAGCTTTCCGGCTGCAAGAAGCAGCCGAGACACCCGCACCACAAGCTGTTTTTGAAAGATTTCTAAGCTGCATGAGTGCGTTCTGCTACGTCATGGGACGAATGATGCCAACTTTCCGGAATGGCAAGAGACATATCTACTTGAAGCTGCTGCATATCAGAGGAAATACGATCTTTGGCGGCTGCACCGAAAATCATATTGAAGTCCCATTGGGGGCGACCACGATCCACCGTGAGCCAAGAAAGTATTCTCTCCCTCCAAAGCGTGTTGGCATAAATCCATTCCATCCAACGTCGTGATTGAGGTCGTGATTTAACCAACTGGGAGATCTCACGTATCGCCTTATAGAGAATTAGCGACCGGTAATCCTGGGTTCTATTCGCAGCCTTGGGAATGTCGTGAGGAGAATAGTAGGGATTGGCACCGACGGCCGTAAATAGGTTCTCCAGAAAATTTCTAGAGTTATTGATAAGGTCCTCATAGTAAAGGACTTTAATTTGAGCACGGGGCATTGTATCAAAATAGGGCTTAAGTGCTTGTGCATAGCAACTTCTCTCAATGTACTTATCATCTCGTTGGACTATTTGCCATGCACGGTTTTTTGCTGTAGAAGCGATGCCTCCATCCATATCGCGAATGTCATGCAATAGGTTCGAAATTGCCCGTTCGTATGGATTCCGTAACAGAACCAAAATCCTTGCCTTGGGACAGTGCATTGAGATCCTATTCACGACCGCTGTATCGTACAGATAAAGCGGACTGATCTCACCTCGAACGGGACTATCTGGCGAGGAGAAATGCTCTTGGTACCATTTCATTCCTCGATGATAATTGTTGTTAAAAAAATCGAGTTCCTTCGGTTGGGCCATGCATATGTTTGGATGCGTTTTAAGCGCATGCCAACACCAAGTGGTGGCACATTTCTGTGCCCCAATACCTATAAAAGTTGGTTGCCAATTTACGGAGGGGTTCATGGTTTCAGTGAATTATGCAGGTTAAAGTCCTGAAGAGGACCATTAGGTCTTGGAATAAACTGGCTTGTTCGGCATATTGTAAATTGAGGCGTATTTTTTCTGGCATCACCGTATCACGATAGGATGCCTCGGGGTCGTTCACTGCTGACAAATACTTGCTCTCGTTACGAAACTTTATTGAAGCGACATCCGTAATGCCCGGTATTAATTCCAATACGCGCTTTTGCTCGTCATTGTATTGATTGACATAGTAGGGCACCTCAGGACGTGGACCGACCAGGCTCATCTCGCCTTTAACCACGTTCCAAAGTTGAGGAAGTTCATCGAGTTTATATTTCCGCAACCAGTATCCTGTTTTCGTGATGCGCAAGTCTTTCCCCACAGTCAACAAGGATCTCTTTTGCTCTGCATCTACAATCATGGTGCGAAATTTCCATATCCTGAATCGTGCTCCACAATAGCCCACTCGTTCTTGCTGAAAAATTATGGGGACGCCATCCAACACGACGATAGCCACTCCAATCAACATCAACAACGGAGACAGAAGCAACAGGCCTATTGAGGATAAAGTAAAATCGAAAACTCGTTTCACGCCACGGCCTTTCGAAAATTGTGTTTGACAATATCGTTAACCGCTTCAATAACATCGCCCACATCGGTGTCAGTCATGGCTGGATTCAGCGGTAGACTGATCACTCGATGATAGTTTTGCTGCATCACGGGATACTCTTCCATCTTCATGCCATATTTCTTGCGATAATAAGAATGCATGGGGATTGGTATAAAATGGACCGAGCTTCCAATATTTCTGGTCTGTAATTGACGAATAAATTCATCTCGATCCACTCGTAGAGCGCCATGCCTGAGACGAATGACGTACAAATGCCAGGCATGATCCACCTCCGGGCGTTCCACAGGCAGGTCAAATACCTCTAGTCCTGCGAATGATTCCTGGTAAGCACGTACTATTTCACGTCGTCTTTGTTGGAACATTGGCATTTTTCGCAGTTGCCATAGTCCCAAAGATGCTTGAATATCTGGCATGTTGTATTTAAATCCTGGGCAGACAACATCGTAGGACCACTCACCACCCTGCTGATACCTTCCCCAAGCTTCACGGCTCATGCCATGCAAACTCAATGTCCTTGCCTGCGCTAGAAAATCAGGCAATCCCGTAAGCATGCCTCCTTCACCAGTAGCCAAATTTTTTGTCGCATAAAAACTGAAAGCCGTAGGATTGGTACCCGAACCAATCGGTCGACCTTTGTAACTAGCGCCTATTGCATGTGCGGCATCCTCGATGACTGCCAAATTGTAACGATCCGCTAATGCATGAATTGCGTCCAGATCGACAGGATGGCCGGCAAAATGCACTGGAAGAATGGCCCGTGTTTTGGGCGTGATGGCATCCTCCACTTTCGAGACGTCGAGGTTCAGAGTATCTGGTTCCACATCCACCAATACTGGCTGGGCTCCCACATGCTCAATGACATTGACCGTGGATGCAAACGTCCATCCAGTGGTGATCACTTCATCATCAGGCTGAATGCCACAATTGAGTAAGGCCAGGTGGAGTGCTGCAGTGCACGAATTTAGAGCCAGTGCGCTTGGAGTTTGGGTCGATTTGGCAAACTCTTGTTCGAACAATGTTGCCTTCGGCCCCGAGGTAAGCCACCCAGACTGAAGTGTGTCTACCACCTCATCAATCTCTTCTTGACCAATACTTGGTGAAGCAAAAGGTAGAAAACAATCCCGCATATTGTACCTGCTTTCTTGTTCCCTTATCCAATATATCTTATATCCGAATTCACTCATTCGAATCTTTGAGATAAGTATCTACTCCGACTTGGGGGGCGGGATTATGTCAGTAATTTGCAAGCAGGACCAGAGCGTTTTCCAGTAGGCTGAAAAATTTTCCTGGGCTGGCGATATCATCTGCTAGCAGTGCAGTGGCAATTTCGAAGGAAGTTAGAAAAATTAAACGACAAATCTAACACTGAAAAGAAAGACAAGAGTGAGCTGGAAAATCCATTGAGTTCATTGACACGAATAATAACCGACTGATTCGAAACAGTACTCAACATGAGCGACGAATGGCCTTGCTAATTTTCAATCCAAGAAGTACCTACACCCCTTCAGTTCTGCGCATTTCACTTTGTGCAGCAACCTTCATGGTTTCTCATCTCAACAACTGTTGCTGATCCATTTCGAACGATTGTCTATGAAGTCTGAGTCTCAACGTCACGAAAATGAGAGATTTTGCTCTTTGAACTATGGTGGTTCGAGCGCAAAACGGATTGTCCTTATAGGCTGGCACATATTGTTGTTCCTTGTCTTTACTGTTGGATGCCAAAGTGGCATTTATCGAGCAAAGCATTTGCCGGCTGAATATCGAGCGACGTCCGTCGTCCATCAATCGACCATTCAGTGGGGGAATCTTTCCAGCTCTGGTGGTAGTAACTCACGAATTTCACCCGGAGATCTGTTAGAAATAGCAATCAGCAGTGGACTCAATTCAGAGGAACCAACACCTGTTCTGGCCCGTGTATCAGACAATGGAAAGGTAGAATTGCCCGCCATTGGTATCATACCGGTTTCAGATCTTGAACTTTCTGAAGCCAGTCGAAATATCCAGGAGATCAGCATACAACGAGGTATCTATCTTCATCCAAATGTCACCGTGAATATTAAAACTAAGATTACCAATCAAATCACTGTACTGGGAAAGGTTGCTAATCCAGGAGTTCATGAAATTCCACGAGGTGGTTGCGATCTGATCAGTGCATTGGGTGCAGCGGGTGGATTGGCTGAAGAAGCAAGCACATCGATCGAGATTATTCGCCATACCTCCAACAACACATTTGCTGAGAATGGATCTTCAGGGCCCGTTCAAAAAGATGAATCGGAAAACTTAGATGAATCAAGCGCACAGCTAGCAAACTACAGTCACCTCAACGACTCAAAGGCTCAAGATCCAAATCGCATCACTGTAAATTCCTTTGCTCAGACAACACAAAGTGAACGAATTGATTTAGCCTCTACGAAATCAATAAGTTCAAATAACAATCATCTGAATGACCAGGATGTGGTAATCGTACACGAACGTGAGAAACGTTTTATTCATGTAGCAGGCCTGGTCAAGAAGCCAGGTCAATTCGAATTGCCAGTAGATCAAAACGTGAGATTGTTAGATGCCATCGCACTGGCTGGCGGACTCAATTCGTTAGTAGCAGACAAAGTTTTGGTGATACGACCAAGAGATAATGAATTACAACCTTTGGTGATTAAAGCAAGTCTGAAAACAGCCAAGCTTGATGGTCGAGAAAATATTCGTTTGAGCGCAGGCGACTCGATACAAATTGAGCAGACTCCCACAACAATTGTCGTAGATACGTTTTCGAAGGTATTTCGGATAGCCATGGGTGTTTCTGGGAATGTGACATCGTTTTAAGGATCGAAAATACATCCATGAGCTACGAACGAGAAGACCTAGGAGCACACGATAATGCATCGGTATCCGACAGCGACATAATCACTAGAATCATGTGGTTTCTGAAAGTCGCTCAATGCCGTAAGAACACGATACTGAGTGTTGTTTGTCTCTTTATTTTCATTGGTGCGGGCTACTATTCATTGGCCACTCGCCGGTATGAATCCACTGCCAAGCTACTGATCATCGAACAGAAGCAAGACCATATATCGGCCGTCGGCGATAGTGACAGCTCTGGTAATACGATGGCGACTCACCGGGAATTGGTGCGAAGCTCTGTAGTCCTACAAAGCGCCATTCAATCCTTAGCCCCTGAGCACCGCATTGACCTTTTAGGAGTGGCTCCTCAAAAATGGGTCGAGACGATAGCTGATCGACTGGAGGCAAAAACAACCCGAAAAACCAATTTCATCGAAGTCCGTTATCAATCTAAATCTCCTGAGACTGCTACTGCAGTCGTCAATGCCACGATTCAATCCTATCTGCAGTTTATTGAGAAAACCCATAAAGGAACCGCTGGCGATGTCATTAAAACACTAACCGTTGAACGAGAAAAACTTCGCATATCACTCTCTGCTAAACAGGCTGAACTACAGCAATTTCGTCAGAAAGTTGGGCATATCACAGTCAGTACGGATGACAGCATGGTAGAACCAATCGTTCAACGCGCTTTGCATCTGAATGAATCTCTGTTGGTCGCACAGGAAAAACGCCTAGAGTTGCAAGCATCACTAGCATCTGTGGAGAAGGCGATCAATCAAGGTGAAGATATCAGTCAATATCTAGTAGTGATCGAGGCTGCGGTAGGTCAACAAATGCTACTAGCCACATTGGGGATTGGTCCCCAAGACATGCAACTCGTAGGCGATCAGCAAAAGGAATTACTTCATCTACAGATGGAAATACGTAGTCTGGAACCATACTATGGTCCGAACCATCCTCGCATGGGTGAGCTAAAAGGTCGGATTGAAGAGATGGAAAAGTACCTGGACAACTACCAGGCCAATGTTGGAAAACGTTTCAACTCGATGAACAGCGAAGAGCTCGGCCCCATCGTACAGCGGATGTTGCTGCAGTCTATCGATCAGGCGTGGCAAAAAGAAAAACAACTACTCGCTTCCTATCAAGAAGCACAAGCTGCAGCTTCTACGCACAGTGGAGATTTGTTGCGATTACGAATGTTAGATCGAGAAGTAGCTCGACTCGAATCGCTCCATGACGTATTTTTCGATAAAATCGCTACGGTAGACATTCTTAAGACCCAGGCGCCGATTCGGGCAACCGTGGTACAGGAACCACTTCCAAATCCCAAGCCAATCTCGCCCCAATTGCGTTTTGTGGTCTTATTCAGTTTAGTGGGTGGCCTGATCTTCGGGAATCTGATTGTATACATTCAGGATATTCTAGACGATCGGTTCACTTCACCGGAAAGCATGTCTGCTCAACTAGGTGCGCCTATTCTGGCTGTCGTTCGTGAACTTTCACCGATCGAAGGGGAAGGTCTGAGTGGGGTACACGTCCATGCCATACCAACGAGTGCTGAAACTGAAGCATTCCGGACTCTCCGTACGGCTCTCGTACTCAGTGGAGAAGAGACTGACCGGATTCTCATTTCTAGTTCTGAGCCAAGCGATGGCAAGACCACTATTTCAGCCAATTTGGCAGTAGCGTTCGCGCAAGCAAACAATAAAACGCTGGTTATTGATGCTGATCTACGCAAACCGGGAATGTCCACTTTGTTGGACCTCAAAGGGCAACAAGGAGTTGCAGATATCTTGGCTTCCGAGGATCCTCCGGAAAAATCGGCCCCTTCCAAGATTGTATCCACTGAAGTAGCGGGACTAGACATCCTACCCGTCGGATTACGGCGACCCAACCCATCTGAATTGCTCGGAAGAAAAAATTTCGCAGAACTACTTGCTTGGGCGGATTCGCAATACGACCAGGTGCTTGTAGATTGCCCACCTGTTCTAGCGGTAAGTGACGCACAAATTGTGGGCCAGTTAGTGGATGGAGCCGTTCTGGTTGTGCGACCAGAAAAAAATCATCGTCGCGTAGTCATGCGGGCAGTGGAAAGTTTCAGAGCTACAGGCTGTAACATGCTAGGAATAGTCGCCAACGGCATTTCGGAAAATGCTGGAAGCTATGGGTATGGATATGGTTATGGTTACGGATATGGCTATGGTCATACGGACGATGAAGCGAACGAGCAAGAAAAGGCAGATGCGGAGGACAATCAGTATGATGGTCCTGTCGGAACCGCCAAAGCCATCCCAGAAAGTACAGATATCACACTCCCATCTTCTGCTGACGACATTGAGGTACCAGCGTTACCAACACCATCCACAGAGCCTAGAGACATCCAATCGCATCGTGCTGCCTAATGGGTTGCCAGCCTTAAGCAGGGGAAATTACCATGATAGGCAGGTACCGTCAGCATCTACGATACTCTCCAAAGTGGGGCACCAGGGTAAAATGTGAGTCCCTGATTGCCGAATATTCGCTGCATGTAGTCGATGCAGGATTTTTGGCAGTTCTCTTTGTAGCGCCGCTCTTTTTGGGTGGTCGACATGATATGGGGCGTCTAGTTGTTGTCCTACTGTCAGTGATGGTTTCCTTGGCTTGGTGCTGTCGGCAGATAGCGCTAGGGGGAGGAACCCGGACGAGCACTCGAATTCATGGACTTTTAGTAGTGTCCATTGTCTTAGTGGTACTCCAATTAGTCCCCTTGCCGGGCCGATGGATAGGATTTTTATCTCCCCGTACGAATTCACTACTGCCACTCTGGTCTACTCCGGTCCAAGGCATACCATCCTTTGGAAAGTGGCAGACTTTATCGCTTACACCGAGTGCAACCCGAATCTCGCTAGCGATGTTCCTTGCTTATGGGCTTCTATTTCTAACGGCTCTAAATCGATTCAGAAAACTGGCCCATATCGAACGGCTATTGAACTGGATCGCGCTTGCATCCATTGGCATGGCCGCCATTGCAATAGTTGAATACTTTACTTCCAATGACCTATTCCTTTGGTTTTACCAACATCCATTCCGATCAACGGGTGATTATACCCAGGGAAGCTTTGCGAATCGAAATCACTTTGCTCATTTTCTCGTTCTAGGGATTGGCCCCCTGCTGTGCTGGCTCTTTCGCCATCAGTCTGATGCTAGTAATCCGACGACTAGTCCTAGAGTAAGGTTTGCGTCAGTCACAGTCACTTCCAGGGCGACTATCTGGTTAACCGTGGGATTGATGATTGTGTTGTTCGCTATTTTTCTTTCACTTTCGCGTGGTGGAACCATTGCCATGATTGTGGCATTGGTAACTACAATGGGCCTCTTTTATCGGGCCGACCAAGTCAGTTACCGTACATTTTTTGTGGCAGGTGGTTTGGTTGTTCTGATGCTGTGTATGCTGTCGCTCTATGGTTACGAAAAAATATCCAGCCGTCTCGACGATTTCTCGGCAGGTTCCTTAGAAGAAATCGACTCTCACAAAGGTCGCCGTAGTATTTGGGCTGCTAATGTTGCGTCAATACAGGCAGGCGGGTTCTTTGGGTCAGGCGCTGGTTCCCATCGTGAGATTTATCGGATCTATATGGAAAAACCCTGCAGGACGGAATATACTCATGCAGAAAACGGATATCTACAGCTTGCTACCGAAAATGGAATCTTAGGCGCATGCGTGTTGTTGCTTGCCATTGGATCCATCGCGGCGATTTCCTTTCAGGCCATTCGGTCTCAGAATTCTCCTCGCATTGCCCTATGCGTTAGTGCAGTGATTGCCAGTTTGACTGCCAGCCTTGTGCACTCGGTCGTTGACTTCGTTTGGTTTATTCCTGCCTGTCTGTCCATGACTCTTTTGCTGGTTGCCTGTGCAGTCAACTTATCAAAATTGAAGTTGGAACCTCAGAAAGACAGGCGAACCCTGCACAATGCCTCAACTCAAGGTCAGGTATGGGCCAGCAAGCAATGGTGGTTGACTGCAGGAGTTGCCACATTGTTGGCAGGTGTTTGGATGAGCACGGTCATGGTAGGCCCAGCGATCGCCTCACTCTCTTGGGATCGCTATTTGCGAGCTTCGATTGCTAATGCAAAGCTCACCCAATTCCGAAATCTACAGGAAGAGGATTCCGAAACAGCGGCATCCCACGAGATGTATATCAATGAAATGATGGCCGAACTCCAAGAGCATGTACGTTGGTATCCACAGTCGGCGCGGGCTCATTTGAGGCTTGCCAATCGACACATTCAGCAATTTGAGCAGGAACAGCACCATAACAACAATGCGATGGAAATTTCACAAATTCGTGATGCCGCGATGGCCTCTGACTTTACTTCGTCTCAAGAACTTCGCCAGTGGTTGACTCGAGCGTTTGGTGGAAATAGCCAGCATCTCTACCAGGCTTATGGACATGCGTGGCAGGCCATTCGGCTCAACCCATTGCAAGGACAGGCCTATCTTTATTTAGCCAACCTTTGCTTTCTTGCAGGCCATCAGGTTAATGCCATAGATGCCTATCTCGATCAAAGTTTACGAGTTCGTCCGCAAGACAGTGATATTTTGTTCGAAGTAGGCAAACAGCATCTGCTATTGGGACGTGTAGAGCAGACTGTCGATTATTGGACTCGAGCTTTTGACAACGATAGTTCACATCAGAGGCAGATCGTTCAGTACATGGCAGGTCAAGTTGCCGCAGCTACCTTCGTCGAGTATTTCCACCCCGACTGGCGTACACTTGCCATGATATGGCAGCGATATCGTGAGGTAGGACAACCTGAAGACTTATTGTTTTTGTTGCATTATTCGGCCAGCCTTGCTGAAGCGGACAGCCAGAATCAAAAATTGGCAACACAGCGACACATATGGCTTGCACTGGCGATGATGCAGTCTCACGTGGACCAAGCCGACGCTGCACTCATCAGTTTACAGAAGGCCTACCAGGTTGCACCTAGTAACTATTATACACGTCACGCACTGGGTTTTGCCTTGCTCAAGGCCCAGCAGTATCAATTTGCAGAACCCCATTTACGTTGGTGCCTTGCGCGCAAACCTCGTGACAAGCAATTGCAAGACGCTCTAATACGAGTAGCAAAAAAGGGTGCATTGAGTCATGTATTGATAGCACAGCAGCCTGAAAGGCAATTCAATAAAATGGAACGCCCACTTTCCCCCATCAGCCAGTCAATTCCTGATAGGAAGGGCTGGAATGGAGAGTCTGATGCTCAAGCCCCAAGCCAATCCTCTTCCCCAGCAGGATGGACCCCATCACCATAACCTGTTAGTCCTATGTCCTGATAAAATACCGTCTGCACTCAGATTCAATTACATGTTCGAACAACTAAATCACCGACACTTCCTCCGCAGTTTGGCCCTACTGGTTCCGCTGGTTGCGGTTGCCTACACGCTGGCATTTTTGCTGCGCTTTGCCGGCAATCTGGACAATCAAAATCTGGACAATCTGTTGGAAAGCATCGGTTGGGTCGTAGTGATCAAACTGGCGGTGATGACCTGCCTGCGATTGCACCAGGATTGGAATCGCTATGTTTCCTTTCGTGATGTGTCTCTGCTGGTGCAAGCGGTGACTTACAGTTCGATTGGCATGGTGGTCGCTGATGCCCTGTTTTGGACCAGCGGTACGGTTCCTCGGAGCGTAATTTTTCTCGATTGGGGAACGACTTTAGTACTGCTTGCACTAGTTCGCGCCATTCCCCGGCTCATGCGCGACTTTCATTGGCGAAGCCAGCCCAATGGCGGTGATCGCCCACGCGCGTTGATTGTTGGCGCGAATGATTCCGGGGAGGCATTACTGCGTGCCATACGCAGCCACCGATCGTTGAAATACCACCCGGTGGGATTCATTGATAGTCGAGCCGAGGCCCAGGGGAGGAGAATTGGCGGTGTCCCCGTGCTGGGTACTTGCCATGAGATGGCGGCACATGTGCGGCAATTCAACGTTGAGGAAGTTCTTATTACTTCAGGTGAACTGCCGGGCAAGCAGGTGCGTCGTCTGGTAGAAGAGTCGCAGCAGCACGGATTTCATGTCCATGTACTACCCAGCTACGAACAACTGCTGCATGGCAGTGTGGCCATCCAGCCCCGATCGGTAGCAATCAACGATTTGCTGCGTCGCACATCGGTGGAAATTGACACGGAAAATATTAGCCATTGGATCGCGGGCCGTGTGTTACTCGTGACTGGTAGCGCGGGGAGTATTGGCTCGGAAATGTGTCGTCAACTGGTCAAATTGTCACCGGCAAAGCTACTGCTGCTCGACCGATCGGAAACAGGACAATTTTATATCGAACGCGAATTACGACAGCTTGCTCCAGATGCGAATATCGAGGTAGTGATGGCCGACATTACCGACGGTGATCGAATGCAAACCGTTTTTGAACGGCTACGCCCAGATATTGTCTTTCATGCCGCAGCCTACAAGCATGTGCCTTTGATGGAGGCACACCCGGGGGAGGCGGTAAAAAATATTGTGCTCGCGACACGCAGGCTGGTCGATTTGGCCGAACGGTATCAGTGTAAATCGTTGGTGATGATATCGACCGACAAAGCTGTCAATCCGACGAGCATTATGGGGTCATGCAAACGGCTTGCTGAAAAATATGTTCAGGCCAAGGCGTCGACATCGTCATGCCAATTGGTAACGGTCCGATTTGGCAATGTGCTTGATTCTGCCGGTAGTGTGGTGCCCATCTTCCGCCAACAAATTGCCCGTGGTGGTCCGGTGACAGTAACGCACCCACACATGGTACGATACTTCATGATGATCCCCGAAGCGGCCCAACTGGTCATCCAGGCTGGAGCCATGGGGCAGGGTGGGGAAATTTACGTTCTGGACATGGGTGAACCAGTTCGTATTGTAGACTTAGCCCAGGATATGATCCGACTTTCTGGTTTGCGCGTACACGAAGATATAGAAATTGAGTATACAGGACTTCGGCCAGGTGAAAAATTATTCGAAGAGTTGTATAGTGATCAGGAGTTGCATCAGCAAACCGGCCATGCCAAGATCATGGTGGCGGCAAGTGTAGCCCAAAACTTGCTTGAAATAATCAACGCCGTCACACGCCTCGATGAAGCAGTGGACGGACCCAGCGACACCATTCGAAGATTGTTGGGAGAAATTGTTCCCCTGCAAGTACCTGGCACAGCCATTCCGGTCACACCAGCCAAGGCGGCTTAGTATCACTGGAATGGTTTTTGAATAGTGAAAAAAACCAACCCAGGAGTACTCTCAAAATGAACAACTGGCGATTTCTGCTGATCAGTTTTCTGGCAATCCTATTGAGTCATTCTTTTCGTTGCGAACAGGCTCACGCCGGCAAGCCTAACGTGCTCTTTGTTATTTGTGACGATTTGAACTGTGATTTGGGATGTTACGGACATCCACAGGTCCAATCGCCAAACATTGATCGATTGGCAAAGCGGGGTGTCCGATTTGTCAACGCCCATTGTCAGTATCCCCTGTGCGGTCCCAGTCGCGCATCCTTCATGGCTGGACTATACCCGGATCAGACACGCATTCATCGCAATGCAGTCTACTTGCGCCGGTACCTGCCAACGGTGCAAACCATGTCGCAAATGTTTCGTCAGCATGGTTATTTGGCCACACGCGTTGGCAAGATTTATCACTATGGCGTACCCAGACATATCGGCACTAGTGGCCATGACGATCCAGATTCGTGGGATTTTACTATCAATCCTCGCGGCCGCGACAAGGACGATGAAGACCTGATTTTCAGCCTCGTGCCAGGCAAATTTGGTGGCACTTTGAGTTGGCTGGCAGCGGAGGGAAGCGACCAGGAGCAGACCGACGGCATCGGTGCGACCGAGGCGATTGGCATGTTGAATAAGTACGCTGAACAGAGACAGCCGTTTTTTCTCGCAGTAGGATTTTACCGACCCCACACGCCTTACGTGTCACCCAAAAAATACTTTCAGCTCTATCCGCGCGATCAAATTCGTGTGCCGCAAATCTCTGAGGGGTACCTGGAGTCTTTGCCGCAACCTGCACGCCTGTCAATAACCCGTAAAAAAGATCAAGCTAACCTGGCGGACGACTTGGCAAGGCAGGTTATTCAGGCCTACCACGCGTCCATCACATTCGTCGACGCTCAGGTGGGTCGAGTGCTGGATGCTCTCGATGAAACAGGACTGGCGGACAATACAATTGTTGTGTTTACCTCCGACCATGGCTATCACATGGGAGAGCATGGCCATTGGCAAAAAACAACCCTGTTTGAAAACGCGACCCACGTGCCACTCATCATCGCCACACCCAATTCCAAAGACGCTGGTCAAAGTACTCGTTCACTGGCAGAGATGGTGGATTTTTATCCAACTCTGGCGGAATTGTGCGACTTGCCTACACCAGGCTACTTGTCGGGAGTCAGTTTGGCCCCGGTCTTGAAAAATCGTGAGGCGCAGCCACGCAAGTCAGCACTGACGCAATATAAGGGAGGCTACAGTCTGCGGACCGCAAGGTACCGATACACCCAATGGGGCCCCAACGGTCAGGATGGGGCAGAGCTCTACGATCACCAGTCCGACCCGGGGGAACTGATGAACCTGGTCAGCCAGCCCGAACATGCGCCTACCGTAAAACGCTTAGCTGGACATCTCCAACAGCGAATTGTCGCGGCAACTCGTGTTCCAGAAGGTTTGAAACAGATCCGCGATTGATGCAATAGATCATTCTACTTGCATGTATTTTAATACGAAATTGTAAGCTTCTCCGTAAATACGGTCTTTGTCTTTCGAGCTGATGCCGCGGAGTCCATGATCGGCGTTTTCGATACTTAAGAATCGGTGAGGTACGCCGTGTCGCTCGAATTGTTCAGCCATGAGGACCGATTGTTCATGCGGCACGTCGGTATCTTGCTGTCCGTGAATCAACATCGTGGGCGGGTATTGCTCCGTTACGTTCTTGACGGGCATCCAAGGAAAAAATTTCTCGGCCTCCGTACTAGGATCGAAGCCCCCTACGTACTTGGGCCATAATCCACGCCGGCGACAGTAACGGTAAAATGCTCCGCCGTCTCCCTTTCGATCCTGAGAGTCCGCAATCGCAGGCCCGTCCGCAAGCGTGCGAGCCTGCGCGTCGGTCATGGCCTTGCCCTGTTGGGCAAGATAGAAAGGACTTGGTTTCGCATACCAGTCACCGATGAGATCGCCATAACCATAAACGCTGACCAGTACCGTAGGCCTGGGCTGAACGAGATATCCACTCACTAAGGTAAGGTACCCGCCTGCCGATCCACCCGTCACAGCAATCTTGCTTGTGTCGAGGTGAGCTAACTCGGCTCCCGCTCCTCGAATCCAACGAAACGCATCGACCACGTCCTCAACAATCTCTGGGAGTTTCGTCTCTGGGGCAAGTCGATAATCGATCGTGACAACCGCATAGCCGGCATCCAACATCCTATCCATCAAGCGTCCCGAATGATCACGGTTGCCCATGATGAGTGCACCACCATGAAGATTTACCAAAACGGGTCGCTTTACGTCGTCGTCTGGCCGCAGTACATCGACTTTGATCGCTAAATCGCCGATGGTCTTGTAGGTGTAAGTAGTCGTCATAATTTCGTTTGCGGCAAGGTTCAAAGGAGTCAGCCACGCTTGTAAGCACACCAGAAACGCTACAAAAACAAAAAGGCAAAGTCGTTCAAACATTGATAAAATCTCCTTAATTAGTTCCCGTTGATTAATTCAAGAATCCCATAATTTGGGTCAGAAAGAGGAGTTTCGTATTGCCAATAAAAAACGCACCGTTATCCTAATGAAAACATCACTAATCAAGGAGGACAACGATGCGT
>JBDOMT010000481.1:0-4900 GCA_039831705.1 Pirellulales bacterium
AACTCCATTTCGAACCGATACCTGGCCTGGGGTGACGGTGGAGGCCCGATGAAGCAATGAGTATTCGACTGGGAATTATTGGTGCGGGATCGATAGGTGAGGTCCATGCGAAGGCGGCGCTGGCTGCCGGACAAACGGTAGCCGGAGTGGCGGATGTCAATTTAGAAGCTGCCACCCGAATGGTGGCCATGCTGGAAGAGACACCTGTCACTGGATCTATTTCTGGTAGCAGTGGTGGAGCTTCTGGTTGCAGAGCCTACGCCAGCGCAACTCAACTGCTGGCTGATGATTCGGTCGATGCGGTGGTTGTGTGTGTCCCCAATCGTTGGCACTGCGAGATTGCCAGTGAAGCGATGCGGGCTGGCAAGGATGTGCTGTTAGAGAAGCCGATGGGACTCAATGCTGCTGAGTGCCAACAGGCTATTGAGGTGGCTGCGCAAACCGAGCGGGTGCTGCAAATTGGCATGGTGCACCGTCATACGGCAGTAGGTCAGGCGGCTAAGGATGTGGTTGAGGCGGGCGACCTGGGGAATATTTACCATGCCAAGGCGCACCTTTACCGGCGGCGGGGGGTGCCCGGCTTGGGTGGTTGGTTTACCACCAAGCAGATTTCTGGAGGAGGACCCTTGGTGGACATCGGTGTCCATGTTCTCGATTTGGCATGCTGGTTGATGGATTTTCCACATATTCAACGAGTTAGCGGCAAAGTCTACTCACAGTTTGGTAAACGTATGCAAGATTATGTTTACGAAAGCATGTGGGCCGGTCCGCCCAAATTGGATGGGGTTTGCGATGTCGAAGACTCAGCCCATGCACTCATCTACTTTGCCGGAGGTGGGTCGCTCGATTTGCAAGTTTCCTGGGCAATGAATTGGCCTGGAGATAGCAGCGAAGAAGAGAATTTGCTGGCACTCTTTGGCGATCGGGGAGGTATGACTTTTAAATTGGAGAGCGATCATCTTACGGTAGCAAGTGAACGTCACGGGCGCAATGTTGACACACGTGTGATGCTGCCTGAGATTGATCCATTTGTCCGGCAAGCTACCAGCTTTGCGGCCTGCGTCAAATCGCGCGAAATGCCGTTGGCCACAGGAGAACAAGGCAGGCTAGTTCTGTCCATTCTGGACGCTATCTACCAGTCGAGCCAAGCAGATCAGGACGTGGTGCTGGATGTATAGGCCAGATTTTCTGTTTGCATAAGATTTTCCGATTTCGATGGTTGCCTAAAGCCGATCGACTGTAAGGGCGATTTCTTCTTGCCCGCCTGACTGCATCAGTGTGGTAGCAGTTGAGAATTTACCAGCATACAAGCACGATGCGCAAGCGAGTGGGTGCTGCATGAGACCCACTTGCTTGCGCTGCGTGCTAGTAAGTTCTTATCGACCGCTCGTATAAGTGTGACGGTGTAGTAGGAAAGGAATAGAGAGTTTCGATATTTACATGTTCAGACCTTATCTGACCGACAGAAGGCTTCTGATAACGCACTCAGTTTGGGGGCTCTGTCACTTTATCCGCATATTGGTGTTGGTTCTGTCTACGTGGAGCATGCAATCAGTGCAAGCAGATGTTATCGTGGACCCCTTTCTACATCGGCGTGAGCCAAATTTGAGTGCGAGTCAGCCCGATTTCATTGGGACTAATTCTGATTGGGCGAGCGAAAGGACGATTGCTTCCCCCACGCTTTCCGAGGTTCATGGACATGAGGGTACGGGACTTGAGGGAATCGGGCCCAAGCTAACGGAGGAGTTGTCTGCTGGAACAGGAACGCAGCCGCCTTTGATCAATCTGGCCCGTTGGACTCAACCATGCGGGGCTCAGAAGAAGCTGCGCCCCGGATGGTCGTTGGGGGGCTTTCAAGTCACGCCCTATGGCGCCTTTTGGGCCGATATGATCTACCAGACTCGACGCACCACTCCCGGCCACTTCACCTTGTATGTCCCTTCGAGAGAAGTGCAGGGAGAAAACGCTTCTTATGTCGACATGCGACGTACACGTTTGGGACTCGAGGTAGCCGGTCCAAGAATAGGAGCCTTTGCTGCGCCCTCAGCAAGGGGCGTGTTGAGATCGATTTTCAGGGGGCTTTTATCACCGAGAATCAACCGAAGGCACGGTTGCGGCATGCCTACTGGGAAGTGGGAGATGAAGATTTTCGGCTATTGGTGGGACAAACATGGATGTGATTTCCCCCTTGAATCCTGGTATGTTGAATTTTTCGGTCGGCTGGATGGGAGGAAATATTGGTTTTCGTCGGGCTCAGGTGCGCACGGAGCGTTACTGGCATCCGGCCGATCGCCCTGCAAGCTTCTGTGAACGAGAGTGTCTCCACCGACTTTGTCGCACTTGAGACGGATGTCCGGCGTGAGGCGACCGGTTGGCCTACGGTGGAAGGACGGACCGCGATCTCCTGGGACCATGGTACAGGGACCGGAACAGGGGTCAGCAAACAAGCGGAAATTGGCTTTTCCGGGCACATTGGTGAAACAGGTTTCGATTTTCTTGCCACGGGGCCACCCCCCTTGAATTTACCGCCGGCAGACGATGCTCGTTTTCGTACCTGGTCGTTTAAAATCGATGCGCGTTTGCCGATCACCGATCGGTTCGGTGTGCAGGGCGAGTTTTTTACCGGGGCTAATTTGAGCACAATTTTGGGAGGTATAGGTCAGGGTGTTTGCCCCTGTATGCGGGTTCCCATTCGATCCACGGGAGGGTGGGCTGATTTTTGGTTTGACTGGAGTGATCGGCTTCACAGTCATGTGGGCTATGGTGTCGACGATCCCAATGACAACGATTCTCTGTTGGGACGTACGTACAACCAGTTCCTATTCGCCAATATTACCTACGATGTGACCGAGAATTTGTTGACCGGTTTCGAAGTCACTTCCTGGAAAACACTCTATCATGAAAGACGTGTTGGCCTAGGATTTCAACCTAAGGCACGTATTAAAACAGATGTCGTGTCCGCCAAGCAAATGGCACAGTTGACTTTACGCCCGCTTTGCGGGGCAAACTTCTAAATAGGGTCGATCACCACTTCACGCCAGATAACTCTTACGCAGCTCACTCATGGTCTGCAGGAGCGGTTTGGATTTTCCTGCGTTATCGAACAGTCCGCCGTGTGGAAATTTATGCGGCTTTTTGTCGGAAAGTTGGTTCCAAAGCACCACTTGGACGGTGGAACGTGCGAGCATGAGTGGGAGTATTGCAGCGGTTCGCATCTGAGAGTGATCTGCCAGTGGTGGTTCGATTTTATGTTGCCCCTTCGTATCGGAGGACATGCCCGTATCAGAGGACATGCCAGTGCTGGCTCCATCCACGCCAATGGCCGGGTTTGCTTGTGGATCGTTTTCCGTGCGGCTGGCGTCGGTCAGCAGCACCATCAGTGGCAGACCAAGTAGGCTCCATTGGTCGATCAAACGGCCATATTCCATGGCGGGGCGGTGCGGGCTCCCCTGGGGATAGTACCCCGAATTGATTTCCAGGCCAATTCCTGACAGTCCCAGATCGGCTCGAACCAGCGCATCGGCAAAATGTTGTGGGGCAAGATCCTGGTCCTGATGAGCCATGTACTCTCCCCAAGGTTGGTCAAAGGAAACAACCATGGGGGTGCGCGGGTCGATTTGTCGAGTCAATTGCAAAGCACTCGCTACCAATTGCAACCGTTGTTCCTCATTAAGCGAAAGCAGAATGCCGTTGTTGACACGAGAGGCCACGTGCCACAAGTGAACCCGGCCAGCATAGCGCGAGACTACGTTGCTTACATGCTCGAGCATCAGACGGGATAAATTTTCAAAATCGCCTTCCCATAGGTACAGCCAATCGGGAACTCCCCGGTCGTCCAATTGCAACAGGGGACCGACAGAAACCTTGAGGCCAGCGGATTGGCTCCAGCCAAGTTGTTCGTCGGTATGTTTCCACCGTTTACGGCCTTCCTGGAATTCCAACTCTCGCCATGGAATTGGTAGTTGGATCATATTGCACGCATCGACGAGTTCGCGGCGCACACGCACAGAAGGCAGTCGGGCATCCAGGTTGGTTCCGAGTAGTGTGGCAATCGATCCTTGCCGCTGCCGTGCGGCAATTGATTGATGGGCAAAACAGTCGACCAGTGAGTTGGCAACGTTTATGCCTTGCGATAGTGCACGATTGGCTGCCTCGGTTGCGGCATCAAGGTCGTGTTGAGAGGTTGCCCCACGGGAAAATTCGCGTGTCGCTGCGTCCAAATTTTGCTTGAGGTCGGAGGGAATATCGAGGCCAAGCAATTGCCAATGGAAAAGTTGTGTGCGAATCCGCTGCAGCAGACCTCGCGCTAATTCAATCGAGAGTACGTAGGGCCGATCGCGTTCGATCAGTGTAGCGGTTCCAAGAAATAATAAGCCATGGCCATCAACTTGCCATGGCACATACACCGTACCTGAGTCACTCACGGGTCGTTCGACAACCAGATATTCACCATCCCAATAGACACGTGTCGACCAGGGAATATTCTCAGGGCCAGCGACATAGATTCGTTCGATTCCATTGGCCGCAATGCGATCCCGGTTTTGCAGACGAAATCGCATTTGTCCCATGTTGTCTGCCTTGTTTCCGAGAGGTGTATATAGATGGTGGTGAGAGGCTAATTCTTGCTGGACACCCACCTAGGCGGATAGGAAGGCCATAATAACCAGAATCTTTAATTCTAGTATTCCAGCGCATCACCGACAAGCGCGCCGCGGTACTCTGCCAAGGAGGAATTCTTAGCCACGGATTGAACACGGATGAAACACGGACTAAATTACTCAAACTGAAAAGGCAGCACTGCTAGCGTGCTGAATTTTTCGATGCAAAAGGGCCTTTCCGCCATTGTTGTGTGCCCGACAGGACGCCATCCTGGAATGTTCCAGGACGTGGCCATGGAGGA
>JBDOMT010000162.1:0-21623 GCA_039831705.1 Pirellulales bacterium
GAACTCAGTGATGATTGGGAAACCGGGAAAATGAGATATCTCGTCTTCCAAAACTAATCCGTAAGAAATCGATCCCATCAATTTACAGAAGAGATGTTGCTTTACCGCCAATCCATTCCATGAAAGCTCGACTGGGATTTGTGGGGGCAAAGTTGAAGACCAGCAAGGTGCCTTGGGGAGACAGATGTTGCCAGAATGTGGTGAGCATTGCCACAGCATGATTGTCGTCCAAGTAGTCAAACAGCCCAGGACAAGAGATCAGATCCGCCTGATCCCAGAGAGACTGCGCCGAGCCCCGCTTGCTCAAACGAAACAGGTTTTCCCGTTTGCAGGTCAACTGGGTTGTCGGAAGTAGTTCACACATCCGTGCTGCCGCGTTTTCCAACGCTTCCGGGTCGATGTCGATTAGGGTTACGTGTACTGACTGACGCAGTTGTGGTGATACGTGTGAAAGGGCTCGGGCCACATCCAAAGCTGGGCCAGAGCCGATACTTACCAGATGGGCACCTATCTCGGCACGATTCGTAATGGTTTTGACCATCGCCTCAGTGACGAGGTGTATTCGACTTCGAACTGCTTCAGGTGCTGCCTGTTGTTGAAAAAAACGATCGAGAGCATGCCCCAGTGGGTCCAGGCAGAGATCGTGGGCGTCGATCCTTTCTAACATCTCAAAGTCACCCGCATAGCCACGTGGTTTTGCCCGCGCATGCTCCTGCAAGGAACCGGTGGCTAACTGGGTGCCGGCGATACGCCAAAGTTCGTTGGAAGCGATGCGGTTTGCGGTTCCCCAGCAACCGGTTTGAGCAAGCTGGTCGAGCGCATGCCGCATGATCGAATGGACCTGGTGGTAACGGCTCTCAGGTTCAACCGTTTCTGCTACTTGGAGGGATGCTAATTGGCGGGCCAGGTCGCGCGCCACCTTACGTACCTGTTGAAGAAGGGCAGCACTCATCAGTCTCCTCATTCTCCTCTTAGGGCCAATAATCGTGGTATCCGTAGTACATTGCGAACCGCCAACCCTGTCGCGATGAGTCCTGCCAGCAGAATGAGGGGTAACATTTGCAACAAGGTACGCCAAGGTGTCGTGGCCTGCTGCAAAATCCACTGGGGCAGGATGGCTACCAACGCAGCAGCACATCCCAATCCCAAACCGCTGATCAAGAGGGCCATGTTTTCCATTAAAACCAGCCGAGCCAAACGTCTGTTGGAAAAGCCAAGACAACCCATCAAGGCCAATTCACTTCGGCGCTCTACAACACCGCGCAACTGGGCAACGGCCAGGCCCAAGGTACCGAGCAGCATTCCTAACACACCCAGGCTTTGAAATGTGGACAGATAAGTATTTTGAACCGCCATAAATCGGCCCAATCGTTGCTCGGCCGAGGTCACATCAAAGCCATACTCTTCAAGACGACTTTCCAAGAGTGAAACGCCCTCCTGGGGCGTTTCGCTGAGTAAGAAAAATTGGTAGCCCGCGCGGCTTGGCCAAAGCCTGCGGAAATGGCCCTGGTCCATTAGGACATCTCCCTGGAGCATACTGCCCGCTAGTAAGCCGACGATTTGCAAGGTGACAGGGCGGCCGAGTTCATCTTTCAGTGGCATCTGGTCACCTATTTGGAACAGATGCAGGCTGTAGTAGGCCGTGTCCCGGTCAAGAATCACCGGGATAATCGGCTGGCCCGAGGCGTCCTCCCCCAAATTGTTTTCCAGCAGTTGCCACGGATCGTGAAAGTTCTCAGGCAAGGGCGCCCGTGCGGCCCAGGCAAACTGGTTGTGATTGGCTAGCGATTTTGGCACACCCAGTACTCGTGGTTGAGTCGTTTGATAGAGATTCAAGCAACTGGCATCTTCTCCCGGTTGCATCTTGAAGGCGTGGAATTGCAACTGCGCCAAGATCTCTTCATCCTGTTCGGCAAAGCCGGATTCCAACCGCCCTTGGGTGCTGCCCAAATCGAAGTACAGTGGCAGATCGGCCGTGGCTACCCACTGAAATCCGCCCGTGCCGCGTTCGGAAGGCGTTAGCTGAAATGCACCTAAGGCAAGAATTAAAAAACTGGCCACTGCCGCCAGGCTTACGGTGAGTAAGGTCCGGTTTGGATTGCGGCGAGCGTTACCAATGGCTAACTGTGTCAGTGAAAAGGTGCCAGTTGGGGAGACTTGGCGCAGTCTTTGTCGCAGACTCCAGAGGAGGCCGATCAGCACCAACGCACCACTGCCAAAGAATGCGCCAGCTTGAGTTTCGCCTTCCCAGCCGATTGCCATCAGAACCAGGACAGCGGCCAGGCTGAGGACAGACGGAGTTAATCCAAGTCGGAATCGGCGCATGCGACGTGGCAGTGGTTCGTCTATAGGGATGGAATTCGATGTCGACTCACCTGCCAGGAGTTGGATCACGGAGCAGCGCACCAATCGTCTAAGCGATACCATCATGGTTGCTGTGGCGACCGTAGCGCCGACCAGAAATCCCACTATCAGGCTGGTCCAGGTGATGTGCAGTTCGAGAAACGGAGTGACTGTTGCTGCGACCCACCAGGTTCCCATGCCATAAATCATAATCTGTGCGTAGCCTATTCCTGCCACAATCCCTAACAGTGCACCGATGATGGCAATCAACATGCCTTCAGACACATAGATTCTGCGAATTTGGGTGGCCGAAAATCCTGTGGCTAATAATATACCCACCTCATCGGCGCGTTGCTCCACACCCAATTGAAACAACAGGGCAATGAGCATCACCGCAGAGATCATCAAAAACAGGCTGAAGCCCAGGAACAGACCTGCGAACGGGGTGGTGCCACTGGCCGCGAGCTGCCCTTGCTGTTGAGCGGATAACCAATTCATGCCGAAGTCCGCAGGCTTGAGTTCCGCCAACAATCGTGTCACCAAATCCGACTGGTTTAGGGTTGCCGGCAAACGTACCAGGTTGGTACTGCCCCAGCGAGAGTTCCATATGCGTCGAGCCATTGCATAGGAGATAAATGCCTTGGGGGTGGCTGCATACTGGTCCCAATACGTTTCATCTTGGGGGCGAATGGTCTCGACCAGATCAAAGGGTAAGTCCCAATCGTGAATGGACTCCTGATCGGTGACTCCTGGTAACTCCGGTGCAAGCTTGGGGTCGGCTGCTTGGGTTGGCTGGTTGGACGCCGTTTGTAATGGGATGATTCCCCGCAGGCGAAGTCGAAGAGGAGGCAGATGGTCGCGTGGTTGTCCATGAGTAGTTTCTGGTTCGTAATAGGTAACGATGACTTCATCACCCACAGAGGCTTGCAGTTCTCGCGCGGCCCAGGCATTCAAGACCACTTCGTTCTCACTCAGTACCAGCGGTCGGTTGGATGCAGGTGAGACCGGTTCAGCCAGGCCCTTTTCGATGAGATCCGCTTCGAAAAGGGGCCCCCATGGGGCAATAGAATCGATCCCACAGATGGTCGAGTAGGGGATTTTCGCAGCGCCCACGGATAGGGTGTTGGCCAGATAAGTAATGGCCGGTTGCAGCGAGGAAGGATCGACAATTTTTTCTATTGCAGTCACAACAGTTGGTGGTAACACCAGACGGTTGGAAGTGATTTGTAGACATGATCCTGTGCCAGGCAGGGTTATTTGCTCCACCTGTAGTTGGTAGTCCACCAGTCGAGGTCGCAGCGCAGTGCGCAGTTGGGTTTTCAGGTCGGCGTGGTCATTCGGTTGAGAACTCGCGACTGCCAGCGTGTTGACTTGAGTTGGAATGTTCAGCAGGTTTTGCAGCGTGCTCAGAGGCAAAAATACATTCAGAGGGAATTGCTGACTGGGACGCAAACCAAACCGTGTCAATCCGACCATCGGTAGTACATCGGTTACGGTTAACCTGCGCGAAGCGACCGTATCGTCTTTATCCCCCAAGGGGCTATCGGCCGATACTTGAGATACGCGGGGTACGCGTAGCACGACTTCATCTCCCACCCGGACTCCCAGGTCGTTAGCGATTTGCGCGCTGATGGCTAGTGAATCTTCACGCCAAGGATTGGTAGGCCCTCCCGTGCCAAGCCGCCAGAAAGTTTGAGGGCAGCCAACGATCGACAGACCTCTGGCTTGGCTGGTTGGTCCTGTTTGCTGATCGGTTCCCGTATGCTGATATGACAACGTTCCGTCGGTTAGTAGAAGGGGCACTACGTTGGAGGCAGACTTTGAGTCACCGTTTTTCGACTCCTCCGTTGCAGCCGCGCCGGTATTATTTGCCGCTTGGAGTTGCTGGGCCAATTCACTGGCCAACGCCTCACGGAATGGATATTGGGCTACCAGCAGCGAGTCGATACTCCCGAGTCGCTGGCGGGTTAGGTCCTGCAGACTGCCACGAACCGAATCACCGACTAACAGAGCGCCGGTGATTACTCCTGTCGCCACCGCAACGCCCATCGCAACGGCAACATGGATTCGCCGATGGTACCACAAATTGAGCAGGATCAAACGCCAGGATGACATGGGGTTGACTACAGGGGGTTGGGATACGAGTGATTCGCTAAGCCGAATGTTTATGAAATATCCGGACTAGGCCATTGTAAGGGATGGCTGCCCGCTATCGCCAGGATAGAAGTTGTATTACTTGCAGATGGTCGCTATTCGCTCCGCGAATGGTGCTGCAGTAATAGTTTCGCCGAGCGAAAAGCGACCCTACAGCACATTCCGGATACGTGCCCTTTGAATTTTCATGCCCGGCAAAGTATAAAAGGCGACAGATATTTCGACTCAACTAAGAGGTTCTTATGACAGACACCTGCTGCACCCGTCGCACATTTCTTCAGTCTTCAACTACTTGGGCCGGCGCAGCGGTTTTGACTCAGATGGTCGGACGGGCCGCCGGATTTCAAAGTGCCAACGAGCGACCAAGAATTGCGACAGTTGGAACCGGCAGCCGTTGGGATCACCGGGCCACGGGGCTGACCGGTTCGTATGGTTCGGGCAAGAGTTTTCCCGAGTATGGTGACATCGTGGCCGTGTGTGACGTCGATGCCGACCGTTGTGAACGGGCCCAGGCATTGGTCAAAAATTGGAGTGGGCATGCACCGGAAATCTGCGCGGACTATCGCCAGATAATCGATCGCGACGATATCGATGTAGTTCATATTTCCACGCCCGATCATTGGCATGCCAAAATTGCCATTGAAGCAATGCTTTCCGGTAAGGACGTCTATTGCGAAAAGCCGATGACGCTGACCATTGGAGAAGGTCAGCAGATGTGCAGTGCCTGTCGTAAGTCCAAACGCATTGTACAGGTTGGTACCCAGCAGCGTAGCGATCAAAAATTTTTGCGCGCGATCGCTATCATTCGTGATGGTCGTATTGGCAAACTCAGGAATGTAGTCTGCTATGTGGGCGGGGCGCCGACCAGTCCCGAGTTGCCAGCGGTACAACCGCCCAAAAATCTCGATTGGAACCGTTGGCTAGGTCCCACGCCGCTGGTGAAGTTTCATCATCTGGTGGGCCCCCATGGAGAAACCCAAAGTTGGTCGCGCAGCCACTACGAGTTTCGTTGGTGGTATGATTACTCAGGCGGAAAGCTCACCGATTGGGGAGCACACCATGTGGACATCGCCACCTGGGCCATGGACAAGATCAACACCGGTCCGATTTCGGTGAACCCAGTCATGGTTCGTCACCCGGTGCCTTTTAAGGACGGCTATCCCACAGTTGACAACCGCTACAACACGGCGACGGAGTTTAATATTGTGGCTGCATTTGCCGATGGGATGGAGCTGACCATTCGTCATGACCAGGGCAACGGTATTCTGTTTGAGGGAACGGAAGGACGAATCTTTATCAATCGTGGCAAGCTGACTGGCAAGCCGGTTGAAGATCTTGTCGCCAATCCCTTGCCTGAGGGCGCGCTGGAAAAAGTCTACAAAGACCGTTCGTTGACCAATCATATCCGTAATTTCTTTGAGGCAGTACGAGATCGAAAAGAGCCCGTTTCCGATGTCTTCAGCCATCATCGGGCACTGTCGACCTGCCATCTGGCCGGCATCGCTGCCAGGTTGGGGCGAAAGATCGAGTGGGACCCAAAAGCTGAGCATGTCACGAACGATCCACAAGCTCAAAGCCTCGTTAACCGCGAGCGGCGTCAAGGCTTTGAGATCGAGATGTAAACCCGCGTTAACAAGCCCGCTGGAGAATCTCGACCAGTTCGCTTTTCGTTAGCTCGATTGGATTTCCTTTCATGCTGCTGGATTGGGTCGCTTTGTCGATGAGTGTGGGGAATTCAGCTTCTGTTAACCCATAGTCTCGCAGTGGCGGTACCTGCAGTTCCGCGCACAATTGGTGCACCCAGTTAGTACCGTCCATGGCAGTAGCCTGCGTATTTCCTGTCAAAACCTGGGCTACTTCGTCGTACCGTTGCAGTGCAGGGCTATCAGGTTGGCGCGCATTCAATGCAAGCACGTTGGCCTCCATGACATGCGGCAACAGGGCTGCACATGTGGCACCATGGGGTGCAGGAAACATGCCGCCAAACGGTCCGGCGAAACCGTGCACGGCTCCCAGTTTGGCGTTGGCTAAGGCTAGGCCTCCGAACAGGCTGGCCAAGGCCATTTTCGTGCGTGCGGACTCATTGTGCCCATCCTGATAGACGGGCCGCAGTGATTGAGCGATTCGCTCAAGGCCCGCGCGACAAATGGCATCGGTCAGAGGATTGGCTTTCTTGGATACCAACGGTTCCAGCACTTGCGTGAGGGCGTCCAGTCCGGTCGAGGCGGTGATGTTTCGAGGTAAATCGAGTGTCAATTGAGGGTCAATCACTGCTAATCGTGGAAACATCCCTGGACTGCGCAGGCTTACCTTGGTGCGATGTTCAGGCGATCCCAATACCGCGTTGCAGGTAACTTCCGAACCCGTCCCGGCGGTCGTAGGAATGGCAATGAATGGTGCTGAGGGTTGGGTTAACGATTTGCCATGCCCGATTACTTCCAGGTAGTCAAGCGGCGCGCCGCCATTCGTTAAGAGGGCGGCAATTGCTTTTCCCGCGTCCAACACGCTACCACCACCCATGCCCACCACGACATCACAATGCTCAGATCGTGCCAGTTGTGTGCCTCGCTGTACGATATCAATGGTGGGTTCCTCGCTAACCGCAAAGGGAACCGTCTCGATGGATTGCTTGGCCAGTTCCTGCCGCAACGGTTCTGCCCGTTCGGCGGTGCTTCCGGTTATCAGCAGGATGTGCCGCCCCATCTCCTTGGCCGACGTTGCCGCTTGTGGGAGCGTTCCGGAACCGAACAGGATTCGAGTGGCTGTGGCAAACTCAAACTGCATCCGCCATCCCCCAACCCGCATCCTCGGGGAATAAATTGGTGTACTTGAAGCTCGACCGAGGCTCGGCCATCATGGGGGCCACCGTGTCTCGCCAGGCTGCATAATGGGCAGTCTCTTTGTGTCGAGCCGGATCTTGTTCTGTGCGGTAGACTTCGATCAGCACAAAACGGGTGGGGTCGTCATTTTGCCGGATCACGTCAAACCGACAGATGCCAGGTTCTTGGACACTCTGCCGGGCATTTTTCAGCGTGGCCTGGAAAAATGCATCTGCAAAATCGAGTTTGATGTGAACATGTACATGAACAACTAACATTAGTAACATCCTCCTTGTGTCGGTGTGGATTTCGTGTGGTGGGTCGCTGAAATATTCGGGCTAGGCATCATTTAGAATCGTGTCGGGGTGTTGTACTTGAGGTTGACCGAATAGACCGATTCCAACAATGATCATCACGATACCGCTAAGTAACCAGATGTTGAACGGTTCATGAAACAAAAAAATTCCGGCCAGCGCTCCGATCGCGACTTGAGAGGAGTTGAGCATGTTCACGTGAACTAAGGTCGTCAATTGAAGGCCTTTGGTGATGAACGAAAAAGCAGCCACATTGCACAAGCCGGACGCAATGCTCCAGGCTAACACGGTTGGATCGGTAGCCAAAATCTCAGCCGGACCTAATCGAATAAGGCAAAGAGCCCCTAGTGATAGTGAACCGGTACACGTTACGACAAATACTGTGCCAAGAACCGACATGCCAACGCTCATTGCATAGCGGATCGCGGTACCTATGTAGGCGTATATGATACCGCAAACACTTACTGCGACAATGGCTAACGAAGAGAGGAAAAGGCTGGAGGTGTCTGCTGATGTGCCGTTTAGTTCTGTCGCGCCCAGGCTGAGCAGGACAATGGAAAATATCACCACAATAATCGCCAAGGCAGAGCGCGTGCTAAGCGACTCGTGGAATACGATGCTGCCAATCACCGCACTGCCTATCAGAGAGGTACTAAAAACAATGGGTAAGCTGATCGCCAGCCCCACAATTCCTAAGGCCCACTGAACACTCAGATTAGCGACCAGTTGAACAGTCAGTGACGCTATGAACAGGAGTAGTAAAGCTCTGCGTTGGCCAGTAGGACGAACACCGCGACTGAGCTGCCAGAGAAGCCAAGGCCCGATGATCAGGACCGCAGTGGTTTCTTTCAGGAAGATAACCCATGCAGGATCCGCTTCAATTTCTGCTAACTGACGCAGACAGATATTGGTGACCGAGTAACAGGTGGCTGAAAGCAAGCAGTAGACAGTTCCCTTACTCGGCGGATCGATCAGAGTTGGCATAATGTTTTTATTCACATGATTCAAGTCATCTGTATCAGCGTAGGAAATGTTTTGCTATCATGTCGCAATAACTTAAAATTACAACACATATCCAGGAATCCCCAACAGATCCCGTGAATTATACAAGCGAAAATCTTCTCGTAAAAGCAAACCATTCCAGGGAACATTCGGCCTCTTCGGTGCTCAACCGAGTGACGGCAGAGCAGGCAGGTTGGGAGCTGCTGAACTTTGAAATTCATAGGATTGCTCAGGGAGAATGTTGGGGCCGCGAAACGGGGGAAGGCGAACTGGGATTGGTAATTCTCGGGGGTTCCTGCCGAGTAGAGTCCAATCGAGGCGAGTGGTCGCACATCGGTGAGCGGGCTCATGTTTTCGGTGGATTGGGGTCGGCCTTGTATCTGCCTCGACATTCGGATTTCAAACTCACAGCCCTGACGGACAATTTCGAAGTCGCCAGTTGTTGGGTGCCCAGCGATCAGGATCATCCGGCCCAACTGGTGACCCCACGGGACTCCGCCATCGAAATTCGAGGTGGCCACAACGCCACCCGTCAGATTAATTCAATCTTTCCTCCCGGTTTTGACTGCCATCGATTGGTCAGTGTAGAAGTTTACACACCAGGCGGCAATTGGAGCAGCTATCCGCCGCACAAGCATGATACCCACCGAGAAGATGAGAAGGGAAACATCTTGGAAGCCGACCTGGAGGAAATTTACTATTACAAATTCGAGCAGCCCTCCGGGTTTGCCATGCAGCGAGTTTACAATGACGATCGTACGCTCGACGCGGCCATGGTCGCGCAAACCAATGACATCGTCTTAGTTCCCTACGGCTACCACCCGGTAAGTGCGGCTTACGGTTGCCATTGTTACTATTTGAACTTTTTAGCCGGATCAGCCCAGTCACTGGCCAACCAGGATGACCCCGACCTGGCCTGGATTCAGGAAACATGGACTGGCCTCGACCCTCGGGTGCCATTGGTTCACCGGGGCATGACACCGGGTCCCGCAAAGTGAAAACCCTTACTCATAACCTATCCTAACGATCCGAAAAGTTGGTTTGACACCAGAAACAAAAACTTATGACTTAGTTTCCATGGGCCGCAGTTCGATTGATCTCTATTCGGCCGACGTGGGAGCGCCTTTTGTTGATATCACCAAGTTTGACGCATTCGTGGGAGGCTGCCCGACCAATGTGGCGGTGGCTGCCGCACGCCAAGGATTGCGTACAGCGCTGGTGACAGGCCTGGGGCCAGATCCCGTGGGCGACTTCCTGGAGAAATTTCTTCTCAAGGAAAGAGTCGACATGAACTTTTCACCCCGTAAGCCGGGCAAGCGAACCAGTGCGGTGGTGTTGGGGATCGAACCACCCGATCGATTTCCCTTGGTCTATTATCGAGAGGGATGTGCCGACATTGAGCTAACCATCGACGACGTCCAGGCGGCTCCGCTGTCGGATACTCGGGCGCTGCTGATTAGTGGTACCGGACTTTCACGCGAGCCGAGTCGCAGTGCAACCATGTTTGCGGCCGAACAGGCTCGCGCCCATGGAGCAATCGTCTATCTCGATATCGATTTTCGTGCCGATCAATGGCACGACCCACGCGCCTTTGGCGTCGTGATTCGCTCCACCTTGCCATGGATCGACGTCGTGATCGGCAGTGAAGAGGAAATCAAAGCTTCCGCCGTGACCGAGGCATCGCAAGTGGTAATCGAGCATAGCCAAATCTCTGATCCCAAAATCGATGGTGACCTGAAGTCGGCGATCGAAACCGTATTGACTGCAGGCTCCGGATCGCTGGTTCTCAAACAGGGGCAGGAAGGGGCTACCGTTTACTTGCCAGATGGTGAAGTCATTGAAGCGGCCCCATTTCAAGTCGAGGTTCTCAATATCTTGGGGGCCGGTGATGCGTTTGCCGGTGGGCTCATCTCTGCTCGTACACGCGGGCTGGATTGGTATCAATCATTGCGCACCGCCAATGCCAATGGTGCGATCGTGGTTACCAAGTCAGGATGTGCGAACTTTATGCCAACCGAGAAAGAAACACACGCTTTTATTCAGTCGCAAGGAGGGTTCTAGCTAGTGTCTGGCCAATTCGATCCTACCCAATTGCTGCCCGATTCTCTCTATCAGCGGATTACGGATATCCGAGTGAGTGATCCTGACTGTGCCCTGCGTACGGCGCAGATGCGTGTGCGTCCGGCGCAGCTTACCAAGGGAGGCCGTTTGAGCATCCTGGCGGCCGATCATCCCGGCCGTCGGGCAACATGCGTCGGAGATAATCCACTGCGCATGGCCGATCGCCGCGATCTGTTGGCACGCATCATCCGTATCTTGTCGGCCGAAGCAGCCGATGGCCTATTGGCTACGATGGATGTGATTGAAGAGTTGTTGATTCTGGAACATGAGCTGAAACAATCGGGCGGACCTTCATTGCTGGATGGTCGGGTGCTGATTGCCAGCCTGAATCGGGCCGGGTTCGATGGAGTGAGTTGGGAGTTGGATGACTGCTGGAGTGGCCCCACGGCGGCAGCCTGCCAGGCCTGGAAACTGGACGGAGGCAAGGCTCTACTGCGTGTGTGTGATAACGACTCCGGCTCATTGCATACCATGAATATGTGTGCGCAGGCAATTCGCGACTTGGAGCAGGCTGACCTGCCGATGTTTTTAGAACCTTTACCTGTGGTCCAACGGGATGGCAAGTACGCCATCGACCGGTGCGCTGAGGCACTGGCGCCGTTGGTTGGTGCCGCCGCCGCCTTGGGCAATAGCAGCCGTTTGCTGTGGCTGAAGTTGCCGGCGTGCCCCAATTTTGAAGTCGTGGCCAGAGCAACTACCTTGCCCATGGTAATACTGGGTGGCGAAGTGGTCGGAGATCGACTGGGATTTTTTCGACAAGTTCACACAGCGCTGGCGGCCGGGCCCAATGTGCGCGGCGCCATGATTGGCCGTAATGTACTTTACCCGGCGGATGGCGACCCGCTGGAGCCCGCGTATGTCATTAGGTCGCTGGTTCACGACCAGGCGGATCTCGAAACAGCCCTGGCATGTATGGAAAAGTCAGCTGTCGTCCCTCAAGATGTTTTGACTCGCTGGCTATGAAAGGTAAATCATGAATGACACGTCCGTGCGTTTGACGATGACCCAGGCACTCATCCGATTCTTAAAGAATCAACACTCTTGCCGCGATGGCGTGGAGCAACCTTTTTTCGCTGGATGTTTTGGAATCTTCGGACATGGCGTGGTGGGAGGGCTTGGGCAAGCGTTGCAGGAAAATCAGGATTTTCGCTTCTACCAAACACGCAATGAACAGGCCATGGTGCATACTGCGGCCGCCTACGCCAAAATGAAAAATCGCTTGCAAACTTTTGCTTGCACCTCTTCGATTGGTCCGGGAGCAACCAACATGATCACCGGCGCTGCGGGCGCCACGATCAATCGATTGCCCGTTCTTCTTTTGCCGGGTGACATTTTTGCCCGACGCAATGTGGCGCCCGTACTGCAACAACTGGAGTCGGAGCGTTCGCAGGATATTTCGGTGAGCGATTGTTTTCAGCCGGTCAGTCGCTATTGGGATCGAATCAATCGGCCCGACCAGATTTTGACTTCGCTGCCGCAGGCAATGCGGGTATTAACCAGTCCCGCGGAGACCGGAGCCGTGACGATTTCCTTGCCGGAGGATGTGCAGGCTGCAGCTTATGACTACCCGCTTGCGTTTTTTGAAAAGCGAGTTTGGTCCATTCCACGCAATCGGCCCGACTCGGGTATGCTGCAACAGGCGGTAGAGTGGATCAGGCAGGCGAAAAATCCTTTGATTGTCGCGGGTGGAGGCGTTCTTTACAGTGAGGCCAGCGAAGTTTTACGGAATTTGGTTGAACAAACAGGAATTCCCGTGGGCGAAACGATGGCGGGCAAAGGAAGCCTGTCCTTCGACCATCCGTTGAATCTGGGTGCCATCGGAGTGACCGGTACCTTTGCTGCCAATCGGGTGGCTCGCGAGGCCGATTTGATTCTGGGAATTGGCACCCGCTACAGTGATTTCACCACCGCCAGTCAAACCGCTTTTCAGAATCCTGAGGTTCGCTTTCTCAACATCAATGTGACCGACTTCGACTCTCACAAGCAGGGTGCCTTGGCCCTGGTGGGCGATGCCAAAATCGTACTGCAGGAATTATCGGATCGATTGGGAGACCACGCGGTCCCGAATGCGCATCGAGAGCAGGCCCAAGCACTGCACCAGCAGTGGGAAGCGGAGGTCGACCGGATTTATGCAATCCGCAATCAACCGTTGGTCAGCCAGGGAGAGCTGATCGGCGCAGTCAACGAATTGGGTGACGCGGATGGTGTGGTGGTGTGCGCCGCGGGCAGCCTGCCAGGTGATTTACACAAACTGTGGCGAGCACGACACCCAAAAAACTATCATCTTGAATATGGCTACAGTTGCATGGGCTATGAAATTGCCGGCGGCTTGGGCGTGAAAATGGCTGCTCCTGAGAGGGAGGTTTATGTCATGGTGGGGGATGGCAGTTATTTGATGCTTTCCAGTGATATCGTTACGTCCATTCAAGAGGGCTTCAAACTTACAATCGTGTTGATTGACAGTCTGGGCTACAACAGTATTGGCGGACTGAGCCGGTCACTGGGTCAGCAGGGGTTTGGCACCCGTTTTGTCTACCCAGAGAACAATCGACTCCCAGGAGACGAGGTTGGGCTCGAAGTGAATCGGTTGCCGGTCGATTTGGCCATGAACGCACGTGGCCTCGGCGCACATACCATCGAGTGCGAGTCTTACGACGAGTTCGTCGCAGCACTGGAGGAGGCCAAAACCATCGATCACACCACCGTCATTACGATTCATAATGATCGTTACGTGGGAGTTCCTGGTTACGAAACCTGGTGGGACGTGCCGGTAGCAGAGGTAAGTGAGATGGAGTCAGTACAACAAGCGCGGGCTCAATGGGAAATCAAACAGGCCGAGGAACGGTATTTTTACTAAGTTATTGTTGAGCATGGCCTGAAGGACGACAACCATGTCACAGATGCGTATCGGTAACGCACCCTGCTCCTGGGGATCGTTGGAGTTTGAGGGTCTCGAAGGGGAAACAGTCGACTGCCAACAGATGCTCGATGAACTGGCAGAGACCGGTTACGGTGGAACCGAACTGGGAGATTGGGGCTATCTGCCAACCGACCCCGAGCAACTCCACGCTGAGCTGGCGCGGCGTGGCCTGGATTTACTTGGGGCCTTCGTACCGGTGCGCCTGATCGATGCGGCACAGCATGAGGATGGCCGACAACAGGTGCTCAAAATTGCCCGCCAATTGGCTCGGGTGTGCAAATTGGGTGGTTATGATGTGTCTCCCTATCTTGTGTTGGCCGACGACAACGGCGCGGATGCCGTGCGTACCCAGCAGGCTGGCCGAGTGACCGAAGACCTGGGACTTTTGAGTTCTCAATGGGACATTTTCGCACGAGGTGCCGAGGAAATTGCCCGGGCCGTAAAGGAGCACACCGGTCTCTCGACCGTGTTTCATCACCATTGTGCGGGCTACATTGAAACGCCTGTGGAGATAACAAGTTTGCTCGAAAGAACCGATCCTCAATGGTTGGGATTGGTTTTCGATACGGGCCATTTTCTCTACGGTTGCGGAGACAATGACCCAGCCCGTCTGATTGAATTTCTCGACCGTTTTGCCGATCGCATCTGGTATGTTCACTTCAAGGATTGTCACCCACAAATTGCCGAAGATGCGCGTCGTGAAGGATGGGACTATTTTAAAGCAGTTCGTGAAGGTGTGTTTTGTGAATTGGGACAGGGTTGCGTCGACTTTCCGGGTATCGTGGATTGGTTGCAGCAACGCAATTACGATCGTTGGGTGGTGGTGGAGCAAGACATTCTACCCGGTCTGGGCACGCCCAAAGAGAGTGCGCAGCGGAATCGTCAGTACCTCCGGTCGATTGGGGTGTAGTAAAGGATACGCATGACGAAGGCACAACTACCAATTGGCTTGATTGGCGCGGGCCGGATTGGCCGAGTCCATGCGCAGCACTTGAGTCATCGCATTGCCCGGGCCAAGTTACTCATGGTGAGCGATATCTGTGAAGAGTCTGCTCAGCAATGCGCCGCCCAGTTCGATGTGGAGCAGACGACCACCGACTACCGCCGAGTCCTCGAGCATCCCGATATTCGGGCGGTGGTGATTTGCTCCTCCACCGACACGCACGCGCAAATCATCGAAGAGGCTGCCGAGTGCGGCAAACAGATATTCTGCGAGAAGCCGATCGATCATGGGCTGGACAAAATCGACCGGGCATTGCAGTCGGTGGAACGTGCGGATGTCCTATTGCAAATAGGTTTCAATCGCCGTTTCGATGCGAATTTTCGACGTATTCGCGATGCGGTGGTCCAGGGTGAAATTGGTAACCCTCATTTATTGCATATCATCAGCCGTGATCCTTCGCCGCCACCGATTGAGTATGTCAAAGTTTCAGGCGGTCTGTTCCTGGATATGACGATTCACGATCTGGACATGGCCCGTTACCTCATGGGCCAGGAAGTCGAAGAAATTTACGCTTCCGGGGCGGTGCTGATTGACCCGGCCATTGGAGAGGCGGGAGATCTGGATACGGCGGTGATTGTGTTAAAGTTTGCCGGTGGTGCGATTGGCACCATCGATAACAGTCGTCAGGCCGTTTACGGATACGATCAACGGGCCGAAGTTTTTGGCAGTGGAGGGAGTGTTCAGACAGGAAACAATTGGCCCAACCAAGTGACCGTTCTGGGGAGAAAGTCGGTGACCCGAGACTTGCCGCTCAATTTCTTTATGGAACGTTACCTCGACAGCTATCTGGACGAGATGAGGCAGTTTGTTGAGGCGGTGGTTACCGGCGGACCTTCACCCATGAGTGGTCAGGAAGGCCGTATTTCTGTGGTGATGGGCCTGGCCGCCTGGAAATCGCATCAAGAAAATCGGCCCGTGCGACTCGATGAGATCGATCCAGTGTAGACCCATGCCATCAGCCCCAAGATAGCGAGGACGAATCCGGAAGGCTCGGGGACTGTGGCAATGTTATCGAGCTGAAAGCCGGTAACGCCAAAGGCCCCCACGAAATTTTGGTTAGGATTGTGGATAATTCGAAATTGCGTGATGTCTTTCAGGGCTTTTTCGACATCGCTGCCGCCAAAGTTGGTGAAATCAGTCTCGGTGACCGAAAAAGAAATGGAATGCCACTGTCCATCTCCAGGTACCGGTTGGCTGGAATTGGTCACGTAGGTGTCACCACCTCCACCGCCAAAAGGCGATCCTTTAGATATGCCAAGCCAGAGGGTCAAGTCTTGGTTGCCGAGTGACTTCACATCGAGCGCGATCTGTTGGATATTGGCCACAACCCAGTCGCCACTCCATTGTTGATTCTCGTTGAAGATTACCGACCGCGCTGCCATCACAACGTTCAACGCATTGTCGCCGACTCCCACTGGACCAGCGTCGGCCAGGTTGGTGGTGACCGTGTTGCCCGGAGTTCCCCAATTCTGTGCTGTGCCGTCTTGGAAATCATCCACCTGACCCAACGTTACCGCCAAACAAGGGCTCATCAACGATGCGGATGCTAGTAAACTCAAGAATAGATGCCAGGGTGCCTTACTCATGGTTGTTTTTCCTTGGTTGCCAAAATCAGATCCTAGTGTCCAAGTATAACAGCTAGCGTGTTAGGAACCAAACATTTGTATGAGTAGCCAAATCATTTGTGTGATTATCTCTGTCAGGCTTTTGAGAAACGTCAATTGAGTCGAAATGAGCGATAAATTCGTCAATTTAAGTAGACATGGGTCTGTGATTGTTTACTAGGATGGATTGAATCGGGTAGGACGGCCGGTTGGTGGCTGAAATCTTAGATTGACTGACATAGATTAATCTGGGTGGAGTGACATAGATTAATCTGGGTGGAGATGGACGTCATGAGGCACGATCTGAATCACCCCTATATGCGGTTCCTGTACCTACCGTTTTTGGCCATGTTGGCAAGCCTGATGATTGCGGCGCCAAGTTCAGCGGTGGTCGTATGGAGCGAAGATTTTGAAGGCCTTGCACTGATCGACAGCCAGATTGGGTCCGACGGCGACAACGAGACTGACTGGAATACGGTAGCCGCCTCGGGCCTCGTTGACTGGAGCATGAATCCGCGCAGCACCCCGATCGCCCCAGTCGCCAATTACGCCAACGAATACTATGGCTGGACCGTGGTTGACCACTCGTTCTGGCTGGATGAACAAGGTAACCAGGTAGGCCGAGCTGACTTCTTGCCTGGCCTGCAGCCGAACAACACGATACTTGTTGTCGAGCCGGATGGACACGACGACTTTATTGATATCGATCCCGATAATTTTTCCGCAGTGGTGAAAACACCTCTGATCGATATCAGTGGCTTCGCTGCCAACACGCTCGAAGTTTCCTTTTTCTCGACCTGGGTACCTGAGGATCTTCAGGAAGCCGCCTTCCGAGTGACGTACGATACGACCGGCACGACCGAGTTGTTTCGTTGGGATTCTCAAGCAGGAGCCAACTTCAAGTCGGCTGCCACCAATGAGAACGTTCAGATCGCAATTAACAACCCGGTGGGAGCAAGCACGGTGCAGCTCGAATGGGATATGGTGGAAGCTGGCAACGACTGGTGGTGGGGCATCGATAACATTAGTGTCGACGCGCCTGCCCTGTTGACACTCCGGGTCGATCCGGCCAGTGGCGAAATGGAGCTGCGTGGCAACCTCGATCTGGCCATTTTGACCGGCTACGAAATCACCAGCCCTTCCGGGTCGCTTGATGCGGTCGGCTGGCAGGCGGGCAATCTGGCGGCACAAAATATCGACCCAATCGGGCTTGGGCCGGGCGAGTCATGGGAGTCGCTCTTTTTTACTTCCAGCCAATTGGCAGAGACTTTCCTGTTGGGCAGCTCGGCATTCGATAGCACCCGAATAGAATCCCTGGGCAGCGGTTATGATCCGGCCGGCACGCCAGACCTGGTCTTTGAGTTTTCGCAGCCTGACGGATCGATCACCCAAGGAATCGTCGAATACGCAACCATTTACCAAGATGCGGACTTCAACGAAAATGGCACGGTCGATGGGGCTGACTGAGCGATCTGGGAAGATGGATTTGGCCAATTTGGCGGAAATGCCACCAAATCAGACGGGGATGCCGATGGCGATGGGTTCGTCGGTGGCAACGTTTATTGGAGTGGCAACGTCAGCATGACAGCGGCGGCAACCCAATCGCTTCGGTGCCCGAACCGAGCACTTGGGCATTGTGCGGCCTGACTCTGTTGGGGCTAACCGTGATACCAAACCGCCGCTGAAATGCCTACCGCGAAGCGGTTAAATCCATCAGCCCAGGGTTGCGAGCTTGCGAGCTACCTTGGGATTTGAATGAAAAAAACCATCTACCCTGAAAGGGTTCTATCATGGGGCCCAACGTGTCTGTCTCAATCATCAAAACATCACTTCTTTCGCCCTTTACCCGTAGCTTTTCCAGACGGTTGTTTTTGATTCTTTGGTAGGCCGGTTGCCGTCTGCTTCCGGTCTCGCAGTAGCGTGATGCAAAATGCGGTCACGCCCACAAGCAGTAGCAGGGCGCCTGCCGGTACCAGCAAGACTCCCAGCCCAGGGTCGCCTCCATACATCCAGAGGCCGCCGAAAAAAACCCCAGTGGCATCACGATCAGGGCGCCTGTCAGGCATTTGGAAATCAGGACCAGAAAACCTGAGGACCCGACCCTTAGCAACCCGAGTGAGCAGGCAAAGGCAATGTGAATCAATGCGAACAGAGTTCCATGGGTATGTGCCAAGGTCCACATTAGCCGTCGTGACGAATTTTGCACATCGAGATAGAATCCCAATTTAAAGCCGTGCATCATTTCCAGTGCCGTTCCCAGCGACAGAAACAACAGCAGTCCCAACCAGCCGATAAACAGGTGCCGCTGTTGCAGCGTTGTGGCCTGCTTGTCTGCGGGTGGTTGGCTGGAATCGCTCTTGGCTTTGGTCGGTTGATTCTTTGGCGGCATGAGACTCCTATCTGGCTGTTGTTTGGATGCGGTCGGCTATTCCTTGATCGTAACGGGCCGGTTGTTTCGCTGCAGAAGTAATTGTTCGACTTTGGTTTCTAAGACGTCGCCAGTTTCATCGATGCAGACAGATTCGCCTAACCCTGCAGTCGGTGGTGAATGATTTTGTCGCCACTGCTGCGTGGCGAATTGCACCTGCCGCTGCAATTCTTCTTCGGCGGCCAGAAAGTCGTAGCAAAAATCGGCAAAGCCGGGAAGTTTGCGCAGACTGTGTTCTGCCACGTAACGTACCACGCCGTAAGGATCTGCCAGCAGTCGCGATAGTAGCGGAGCCAACCAATTTGCGCCAGATGTTTGCTGGGCCGGTTCCCAGCCAAAGTGCCACTCGCTAATTGCGCGTTGCGCCGCATCGCCACTGAGTAACCAGAGCACTGCGGCGGATGTTGATCTTTGCTTTTCGTTCAGAGGTAATTTTTCATGCCCATACCAATCAGCCAGATGATCCTGGGTCCAGTCAAGTGTCTGGTCTAGATGACACAGGTTGCACGCGTTGGGGACTCCATAGTGGACGCTGCCCGCAAGGTTGGGGGCGGCTATCTGATGACTGCGGATAGCGTCAAACAAGGCATACGAGTTGCGAGGCATATGGCAATTCAGGCAGTTGCTTCCGGTCGATTCGGGAAGATGATAAGTGTGACTCTGGATGTCGGTGGTGTATTTCGCCTGGTCGTGGCATTGAATACACGCGGCGACACTGTCCATACCCGCCTTCAACTGATCCTCGGGTGGGCCGTCATGCATGGAATGGCATGACAAGCACGAAATTTCACCTTGCTTGTAACACTCGGAAACCGACATTGCGGTAAATTCCCGTCCACCCGCAAGGGTGGTGCCATCTTCCCACCAGCGCTGACGAAAAAACTCCGGATTTTCACGTAGTTCCTGCTTTCGTACCGAATTTGGATCATTGTTTGGATGCTGGATGTAGTAACGTGTCTTAAAGAGGTCATCGCCCGGTTGGTAGAGGATGCCTTCAAACGGATAACGCATTCCATATTCTTTGCGCTCGATGAATACGTCGTGACATTGCCCGCAAACCTGGCTCGACGCTTCGTGGTCGAGCCTGCTGGGGTTGACGATGGTGGAATCGGGGTTGCCGCTGAGGTAGAGTTCGAAACGGCGAAGAGGATCCTGGTTTGCTTGAATGTGTTTCTCTCCCGGTCCGTGGCAAGCCTCACAGGCAATCCCCAATTCACCGACACGCGTTTCAAACTCATTGGTATCGGCGATCAATCCGGGTACGCCACCGGTGCTATGACATTTGATGCAGTGAGTATTCCACTGAGTGATGAAATGAGCACCCTGGTGGGCTGGATGCATGAAGGCCGCTTCACGAGGTATTCAGCGCTGGTCTTTCAACAGATAAACTAGGGGCAAAGTCTGCAGTAATCGGCCAAATTTGTCCGCACCCTCGACCCAATAGGTTTGATAATGGTGCGATCCAGTGGTCATCACCACTTGCCGACGTTTCAACGGAATGTTGCGCAAGTCTAGTTTTTCGATTTTTTTATTTTTTCCTTTTTTCACCAGATAAGTCATCGGGCCGATCTTCTTCGAGAGACCTTGACCCGGACCGAGCGCAAGCTGGCCCGCTGGTGAAAAAGTCGCTGTTTTTCGGCATCGACGGGCTCGGCTTTGGCACCCAGGGATTTAGCGTTACCAGCACACCTTTCATGGACAGCCTGATCGACGGCACCTGGCAGGCGGCCTACAACGGAGCCTATTCCGACCAGGCGTTTGCCGGCGGCATCCTCGGTACGCCGACCGAGCAGGTAACCGTCAGTGGGCCTGGCTGGAGTACCATGCTCACCGGGGTCTGGACAGATCGGCATGGGGTGACTGGCAATGGGGCTGTCAGCTTTGGTGGTGGTGATTTTGCCAACAATCCTCCCTACCTGGCGACCCTCAAGGAGGCAAATCCCACTCTGTCGACCGCCAGTTACGTCTATTGGGGCCCCATCGATGACTACATCATCAGTTCGATCGACAATGACGGCGACCTGACCAACGACGTGAACTTCCACCAGGCTTACGGTAATGATGTCAATGCCGTGAACGCGGCAGTCGCCGGCATCGGCGATGTGGGTGGGCTCGACCCCGATGCGGTGTTTATCTCGGTCGATCTGGTCGACGGGGCCGGGCATTCATGCGGAAGTTCCGGTTTGTGCTATAAAACAGCTGTCCAAACGGCCGACAGCTTTGTCGGCCAAGCGCTCAGCGCCATTGCTAGTCGGCCCAACTTTGCCAATGAAGATTGGCAGATTGTGATTACTGCCGACCACGGTCACCGGACCGGCGGTGGACATGGGGGCCAATCCGACCTGGAGCGAACCATCCCCTTCATTGTCGCCAGCAAGAACCTCAGTCAGGGAAATCTGCCGTTGAGCTTTCCGCAGGCGGTTTCTCATGCCGACGCCTCGCCCACCATCCTGGACCATTTCGGCGTGGCCATTCCGGACCATTACTACGGTGTCTCCCGGGCGGTCGGACAGCTTGAAGGCGATCCCGACATTAACGGTGACGGATTCGTGCAGGGTGACGGCACCGGCACCTTCGAAAACGACGATGTGGTGGCCTTTATCTCTCTGTGGCTGCAGCCCAACACGGCAGAGAATCCCAATCCGGCCGACTTCAATTTCGACGGCATCACAGACTTGAGCGACTGGATTTTTCTCAATGGATTCGATCCGGCGATGGGTCAGGCAATCTTGTCCGCACTGTCGGTCCCGGAACCAGGCAGCCTAGCGCTAACCCTGACCCTGATCGGCCTGCTGACGGTGCGCCGCGGACGTTGCTGGTAGGGAATGGCTCCGATGCTGTTTTCTTTATCAGCCGCAGGGCGTTAGCCCCCGGTTTTTTGGCGTGTTCTGAGGTCAGAACCGGGGGCTAACGCC
>JBDOMT010000326.1:0-4874 GCA_039831705.1 Pirellulales bacterium
CGTTTCCAATTTTTCAACCGCTATGCTCGATTTGCCCATTGAAAGCAGTCAGGATGATGGTCAGCGCGCGTTTGTCGCCAACACGAAGCTTATTCCACCGTTGGGGACACCGGTGCGGTTGGTGATCAAGGTAGAAGCGAAGCGAGAGCACGTGGGGGCCCAGTGATGGCCTCATGCATTTAGATCCACGTTCCTCACTCCTCTTTCACATCAAAGCAAAAGAGCAGCTCCTGGTCACGCAGCAGCAGTTTGCCGTTGCAGATCACCGGGTGAGTCCATATTTTTCCACGATCACTGCGCTGGGTGGTTTGTGGATCGAGTGTAAAACGACCGTGCTCTTGCCAGCCCGCCGGTGAAGCACCAATCAGGACGACATCGCCATCTTGTTCGCCTAGACAATAAAAGCGGCCATCAGCATAGGCAATAGCCCCCTTGCCCAGCGCTTTGCGCTCCCGCCAGAGGACTTCACCCGACAGAAAATTCTGACAAATCCAACCGGCCTTGTCGGAATGACCATAGAGATGACCATCGACTAGGATCACCCCTCCATGTTGATTTTTAATGACTTTATCTGGTTTAACTTCTTCCACGACTGTCTCTTCACCCGTGTCCTTACCCAGTCGTATAAGCATTCCCCCAACCCCATAACCCGAGGATACGTAGACGTGATTCTGGCTGTAGATTGGTGTAGGAATCACCGCCACTCGTCCTGGCCAATCAACTTTCCAGCGGATTTGGCCCGTTTTTGCATCGAGACCGGTCACCTGGTTTTGCAACAATTGGATACACTGCATCCTTCCTTGATGTTGAGCCAGAATGGGCGAAGCATAGTGGGCCGCTGTGGTAAGTTCTGTGGTTTGCCAGATAACTTTTCCAGTCTGCTTATCAAGGGCGGCAATTGCCCCCTGCTCACCTCCTGGCGTACAGATGATTTGATTTTGATAGATGAGAGGAGATTCGGTGTAGCCCCATTTGGGGAGTTCTCCACCTAGTTCTAAGAGGGACTGTTTCCAAACAATTTTTCCATCGGAGGCGCGGACACAGACAAGATTTCCCTGTCCTCCTAGCGCATAGACTAAAGGGTCAAGGATTGCATCGGTGGTCTTTCCCTGCTGGCCTACATCTACCGTTGAGGTACCACGAGGCCCATTTCCCCAGGCATTTTGTAATACTTCGCCGACTTCGGTTGACCATACTTCTTCACCCGTGGCCATGTCGAGCGCCAGTAACTGCTCCCTGTCATCGCGAGCTCCCAGGATATAGAGCCGATTGCCGACGATTGCAGGACCGGAGTATCCTAAGCCACAATTTTTAAACAACCAAACCTGCCGTGGGCCCGCCTCAGGCCAAGTCGAGAGCAGTCCGGTTTCCTGTGAGATATCATCCCGCTGCGGCCCCCTCCATTGGGGCCAAATTGGATCGTTGGCAACTCTGTTAGGGTCGTTGGCTGCTGCAGACGAGACGAGGGGAGCCAATAGAGTGCAGAATGAGGTGACCCAAAGAAATGCCATATGCCGGGTCTGAGTTGGGAGGCATTGTTTCAGCATGGTGTCCTCATGTTTAGGTGTCCTCTTGTTAATGTTTTGGCATTGCGCACCAGAATAGCCCGTAGAGCCAAAATAGCCAGTATAGATAGTGACATGGCTGGCGAGGGACTACCAAGGAGTCTGGGAATGGGCTACGCTTAGGGGTAAATCATCCTAGATGAGTAAAGGGGATAAAACAATGGCTGTGAATTTAACACCCAGACAACGTGATGTAGTTCGATTGCTGAGCTTGGGGTGCACCGTACGCGAAGCGGCGCTGGTCTTGGGATTGGCTCCCAGTACCGTAGACAATGTGAAAACAGCGGCGATGGAACGTTTAGGTACCAACAAGTTGGCATTGGTCACACGTTTGGCGATCAAGTATCGCGTGACGTCGATGAAAGATCAGCTGACACGAGCCGAAAAACGCAAAAGTGGTCGTCGAAAAGACGGTTGGAATTGATCAACTTTAAGAGCCTATCCCATAACGGGCTGGCCCCGTTGCTGGTGGCCCGTTGCTAGTGCCCCGTTGCTGGTGATGGTCAGTCTTACTAGACAGACAAGTGGTGGCTTACTGGCCAGACAACTGGTGGAGTTGATAGATCGGCAGGTGGCGGTAATAAACTTCTAGCATGTAAATCGACAGGCAGGTGATCGCCAACCGTCCCCCTGAATTTCCCCATTGGTCCCCTTGCTGGTCCCAACTACCCCGCTCACGCCCTTGGCGAACCTGATTAGCAGGAAGCACTTCTCGCATCGCTTTGTTCCAAATACGCCAATGGCGGCCTTCCAGGTGGTGGCAGACTTGGGAAGCATAATACCAGTAGTAAACATTGCGCTTACCAGACTCCCAGGTGGGCAGATAACCCAGCAACAAATCGGCCCCTTCTTGTAGCCGTGGATCACTTTGGGACCAACCCAGATACTGGCGGCAGAGCAATCCTTCGGCCGACATGCTTCGTGTTGCTGCATCCTTGGCTTGATAGGCATATCGACGTCCCCCTTCACGCTCCACCGCATCGAGGAACATGCCAATGTTGGTCAGGGTATCGCTTGGCACGTCCAATCCGGCCATGCGCGCACTTTGCAGAGCCATCACGAACCAGCCGGTGACCGAAGTATCGCTCCCTTCTCCGGGAAAGTAACGCCAGCCACCCAGGGGTGCTTGCACTTTTACGCAATAGTTAATCGCTTGTTGGGCCGGTTCTCGATAACGCGAGTTGCCCGTCATGCCATAAAGTTCGCATAGGGCAATGGTTGCAATGGCATGGGTGTAAAGCCTGGCATGGGTACGGCCGGTGCGAAAAAAATTCCCTTGTTCATCTTGTTGTTTCAAAAACCGATCCCAGGCTCTGCGAACCACTTTGGTAAATGGATCACTGGCGTTCGACTCCGGAGTGATGCCGGCACCCTGAAATGCGAGCAAGGCCATGCCGGTTGCGGCTTCTTTGTTTTCTGCTCCCCTATCCAGACCACTTTGAAAAGGACCAACCAAGCTCCACAACCCGTCCTTGAGTTGGTTGCGGGCTAACCAACGGAGACCCTCTGTGACGGAGGCTTGAGTCGAAGCGGTTCCCCCATAAGCGCCCAACAAGGCTTCTTGCATGCCTTTGCCCCGTCCAGACAAAGCCATGCGGATGGGAGTAGGGGTAGGGGCGTCGAGGCCACCCAATGGAATGGCTACGATTGGAACGGATACTTCATCAGGGAGAGGTTGGTCGGCAAGATCCGATTGCTGCGGCAGAAGTTGCTGATCAACAGGGAAGTCCGACAGGGACATGTCGAGGGCATCATCTTGCAGGTCATCCCCCACTTTCTCGGTGTAATCGAGCCGTAGGATCAAGTTTTGAAGGCTTTTCCCGGGAACAAACAGAATGCCCAGCAAGATCAATAGGATCATGTGGATCATGGCACTGAGGAGCCAGGGGGGCGCTTCGTGAACCAGGTCGTCGAACGTAGCCAAAGGTGGCAGATCATCGTCTAAATAGCCCGTGGCTTGGGGCCTGGCAGGAGTAGCGATTGGCTGGTTTACTGGCTGTCGAAGAACTGTAGGGGCAGCCGTTTGCACCACAGCACCAACGGGCGACAGATCGGTGGAGGAAGGAGGACCGTCGATTGGAGGTTGATTGACTATGGGAGGCTGGCTGGCGGCAGGGAGAGGGCCCGTCCACGAATTTTCTTCGGGCAATGGACGCACTTCGGGAGGAACGTTTAGGGGGGGTATACGAGGCTCCGAAGGGGCCATCTAATTTCTCCGTTCCTGCCACCTGAAAGCCGGCGGTATTTCAGTCGCGATTGTCCACGGCGGCAAAACAATTTCACCGAGTGGACGAACCTGGCCCACCTTATCAATGATTGGGACTAGCAGCAAAAAATATTGGCTAGCAGCCTTGCCGTATGATTTTATCGGTCCACGCGTAGTAAGGCAATAAAAGTAGTGCCGGCAAACAGCCACAATGGCCAGGAAAAAGAAAAGTTTTTACCTATAGAGAAGCAATACCGCATGAACATTTTGATAACCATTTAAGTAGATTGGCACAGAATGCCGAAATGACTACTTCCCTAACTTTCTAGACTTGATCACTTGTCAGCAAGCTACCAAGGTTGTTAGACTGGTGAGCTACAAACAATGTCGCGGGGTGGAGCAGCCAGGTAGCTCGCGAGGCTCATAACCTCGAGGTCGTCGGTTCGAATCCGGCCCCCGCCACTTTAAAAAATCGCTGGAAAAATAGTACTTTTTTCACCTGCCGGCGTTCGGCAGTGCAGCCCTGTAAAACGCTAAAAACCTGGACCATCCAGGTTTTCAAGCGAAAAAAGGATTGCACATGCCCAACGACACGTCAAAACGTCTACCCAAATACCGCAAACACAAACGAAGCGGTAACGCCCTGGTTGTCCTGAATGGCCGGGAAATCTATCTGGGGAAGCACGGAACTGCGGCCAGCCTTGAGAAGTACAATAGGCTGGTTGCTGAGTGGCTTAAGAGTGAACGCCAGTCTTGCGACTCTAGGCAGGAAATCACCGTTGCCGAGGTCATGGCGGCCTATATTGGTTTTGCCAAAGGCTACTATCGCAAGGATGACGAAGTCACCCGAGAGTACGGCCTGGTGGTCGATGTCTGCCGGGTAATCAAACCGCTGTACGGTCGGGCCCTAGCGGTTGAGTTTGGGCCGTTGTCACTCAAGACGGTTCGCCAGGCTCTTATCGATTCGGATGTTTCTCGGAAACATATCAATAAGCAGACGGACCGCTGCACTTTCCGACTTGTGAGTCAATTTAGGCGGCCAGTTTCATTATGTTTTCGGTCAGTTGGATAATTTTTCGTGGGAGCGACCACGTGGTGGTAAT
>JBDOMT010000363.1:0-4808 GCA_039831705.1 Pirellulales bacterium
GAAGCTGTTGTGCATTTGCTCATTATAACGATAGCTAGCAGGCGGTGGAGCCCTCGGCCGCAGGCAGAAACAGTCATTTTCTAGTTGCCGTTATCGTACGGCAGTGCACATCCGACGGTAGAAACGGTAGTTAGTTATCTGACTAAGGTGGTATCATCCTGGGCCAGAATACCAGGCTTCTAAACTGTGAAACGGCTTGCTCTATGTGCACTCAATAGGGCACCCAACCCAGCCCATGGAATAGCGAAGCACTTTCTCACTAGACATCATAAATTTGCGAGGTTTTATGATTTCTGGCAGACTGTTGCATGGCATCTGCAACTACAAAACGCAAGAAGAAACAGGGTGACGACAATCGCGAATACCGCCGTCAGTGGGCGAAGGATCGCGATCGGGCTGGCCGAGAAATTGGCCCGGCCCCGCCTCCGATAGACGAAGGTCGGCGGATGCGTGGAATCCAGGACCTGCCCTTTTTCTTGAAGACTTATTTCCCACTAGCATTCCCACTTCCCTGGTCGCAAGACCATCTCGAAGTGATCGCCAAGATTGAGCAGGCGGTTTCCACCGGTCACTTTTTCGCGCAGGCGATGCCCCGCGGATCGGGTAAGACCAGCATCACGGTTCGGGCGGCGATCTGGGCCATCTTGTGCGGATATTGCCGCTATGTGTTTTTGGTCTGTGCGGATGCTCGCAAATCGCAAAACGCCCTGGAGGCCATTAAAACTGAGCTCGAATGCAATGAAGTACTGTTCGAAGATTTCCCTGAGATGATCCATCCAATTCGGTCCCTCGAGCGGTCACCCCTACGGGCCAAGGGGCAGACGGTCGGCGGCAAACACACGGCCATCAATTGGACAGCCGAGGCGGTAAAGCTCCCAACGGTGGAAGGGAAGCTGGGAAGTGGAGCCGTACTGGGTGTGGGCGGTATCACTGGAGCTGCCCGCGGTGCCCAGAAGACTCTCCCCGATGGTGAAGTAATTCGGCCCGACCTCATCCTGGTAGACGACTTCCAAACTCGCGAGTCGGCGGCCAGTCCAACCCAGTGTGCGTCCAGATTACAGACGATTGCTGGCGACCTGGCAGGCATGGTGGGGCCTGGCTGCGATCTGTCCATCCTGGTAACGGCTACGGTGATTTACCAGGACGATGCGGCCGACCGGTTGCTGGATCGCGAACTCCATCCTGAATGGTATGGCGTGCGCAAGATGATGGTGCCCAAGTGGCCGAATGAGGAAGAGCTTTGGGACAAGTACCTTGAGATGCGATCCAAGGCGATGCGACTAGACGAGCCGATGGAGCCGGTTCAGCAGTTTTACATTGACAATCGGGAACAGATGGATGCCGGGCATGAAGTGTCTTGGCCTGAACGAAAGAGGTCCGATGAAGTCTCAGCCATCCAGCATGCGTTCAACCTCAGGCAACAAGTCGGAGAGGAAGCCTTTCTATCCGAATACCAAAACACCCCAGCGTCGCTCCAAGACACGGAGGACTTTCATTTTCTGTCAGCCAGAGAAGTCGCGGCCAAGACGATTGCGCTCGCGAGAGGGGTTCCGCCAGCTGAAGCCATGCACGTTGTCGCTGCAGTCGATGTTCAGCAAGACAGTTTATGGTGGTGTATTACCGCATGGGGCCCCAGGTTTACTGGGACTGTACTGGACTATGGCACCTATCCAAAGCAAAAGTCGAAAAGGTTTTCCCGTTATAAACTTTCTACCAAGCTTAAAGATATTCACGGAGGAAAAAGCGTAGAGGAGAACCTGTACCAGGGGATCATTGCTCTCTCGAGCATTTTGGCCAAGCGTAGGTTCAAGGGAATCGATGGCCGGGAACATGCAATTACGAGGATCCTTGTTGATGAAGGTTTTAAGACGGACACGATCTATCTTGCCATTCGAGATTCAGAATATTCGCCGCTGCTGATTCCATCTCGAGGTAGAGGCATCACCGCATCGATGCTTCCCATGACCGAGTGGATTATGAAGAAGGATATTGTTCAGCGCGGGCTGAATTGGTTCATGTCTCGATCGGATGTGAACAGGCAGGTCCGCGGTATTCAACATTGTGCCAATTCGTGGAAAACATTTTTGCAGGAGAGGCTGGCTACTGGCCTAGGTGCCGATGGCTGTTTGTCTCTCTTTGGCGGCAAGAGTGTCGATCATACCATGTTCAGTGAGCATCTTACTTCTGAGGTGCCTGTTCAAACGGAAGGCCGTGGTCGCAGGCTGATTGAATGGTCACTTCCTCCCTCACGGCCAGACAATGATTGGTTGGATGCGTTGACGATGACTATCGTGGGAGCTTCGATGCTGGGGATTACCCTCAAGGATGAGAACCTGGCTCCCAGAAAATCTAGGTACAAATCGCTGTCTGATAAAAGGCGAGAGAAAGCGGCCTTAGGAGTGAAATCATGAGACAGACTGCACCCCCATGCCCGAACTGTGGCGGTCGGTTTACCGAACAGATTTGGTTCAAATACCGAGGCTCTACCCTTGTTCGTGGCCATCATTGCCGAAAGTGTCTGGGCAGTTTCAAATCCACGCAGCAATCCTCTTCCAGGATGACTAAAAGAAAAAGTCGACCAAAATCCAGTATACCGGATTCATTGGAATCTTGATTTCTGGATCCGTGCCATATTCCCGGCATGGCTACTGACCAAGAAATCAAAGACGCTGTCTCTCAGCAGGTTGTGGATGGCATTCGCCGGGTTACCGGTGACTCTGGCTCTACGGAGATGCACGACCTGGGTGACGTGGTTGATGCGGCTAAATTCGTCAGCTCCGGCAATGCGGCCAAGAGTTTCCAAGCAGGCATTCGCTTGATGCGATTCAAGCCGGGAGGTGCCTGTTGACCGCAGTTCTCGACCAATATGGCGACCCGATCACCACCGGCTCGAAATCGTCTCGATTCAAATCTGATTATCGCCGCCTGCTCCAGGCAAAATACGACGCTGCCCAGACAACCGTTGAGAATGAAAACCACTGGTCGTGCGCGGATGCACTCTCAGCCAATGCTTCGGCTACTCCCGAGATTCGCCAAAAGTTGCGAAATCGATCCCGCTATGAGTATGCGAACAATTCGTACTACAAAGGCATGATGCTGACCCGCAGTCAGTATGTGATTGCCACCGGACCTCACCTGCGTATCACGTTCCTGGAAGGCGATGCGTCTGAAAATCATTCCCTGGCTGAGATCATTCAGCGACGATTTGTTGCGTGGGCTGAACAGATTGGCTTTACCGAAAAGCTTTCTGCTGCGGTTACGGCAATGGCAATTGATGGCGAATCGTTCATCGTCGCGACCAACAACAGTCGAATTCCAGGCAACCAGGTGCAGCTGGATTACCGGGTCTATGAAGCGGATCATGTTGCCAATCCGTATTGGGGCATCAGCAGTCCCAAACACATCGATGGCATCACACTGGACGACGATGGCTACCCGGTTTTCTACGACCTGCTGAAGCATCACCCCGGTGACATGTATTTTGGCGGCATGGCGGGTAATCCGATCAAAACGATTCCGGCCGATCAGATGCTGCACTTCTTCCGCGTTGATCGGCCTGGTCAATCGCGTGGTATTCCGTGGATCACACCCGCCCTGCCGATGTTCGCCCAATTCCGGCGATTCACCTTAGCCACTCTTACGGCGGCGGAAGCTGCTGCGAATGCGGCAGGCGTGGTGTACACCGACTCGGCGGCACTGACGGCGGATGACATCGATATGCCAGACGAAGACACGTTCAACATGGTCCGAGGTTCGTTCCCGGTGATGCCTGCTGGCTGGAAGATGGAACAAATCACTCCCGAGCATCCATCGGCCACTTTTGACATGTTCCGCCGCGGCATCTTGAGTGAGATCGCCCGCTGCATGTCGATGCCGCTGAATGTGGCGACTGCCAACTCAGAAAATCACAACTACGCCAGCGGCAGGCTTGATCACCAGGTGTTCCATCGGGCCATCGTGGTGGAACGCAACTGGATCCAAACCAACATTCTCCGCCGCGTGTTCGATCGCTGGTACGACGAAGCACTGTTGCTGCCAGGTTATTTGCCATCAGGCATCACCGAGATGGGCCTGGAGGCGAGTTGGTATTGGGACGGTATGCCGCACGTGGACCCACAGAAGGAAGCGGATGCGACCATCGCCCTGTGGGAAGCCGGTCTGATCACTGACGAGGACTATTGGTTCGGAACCTTGGGCGTAGATCCAGGAAAACAATACGAAAAACTGCGAGTGCAACAAGCGGCTCGCGATGCAATTGGCTTGCCGATGCCTGGCGGCCAGATGCAGGAACCTGTTGAGGCTGGAGAAAACGATGAAGCATAAGCCACGGTTGCCGCGGGAAATTACTTTTGGTGAACGTTGTGATTTGACGCTCACGGCGGGCATTGCTGCTACCGATGGGGTGGAGGCCAAGCTTCCTACGTTTGAAATCCGTGCTTACAACGGTGGGCCACTCAAGGTTGGCAATTTTAAGTACCCGGTGATCGTTGACTTGCAGGGCATGCAGGCAACTAAGAAGGCCCGACCGGCTTTGGTCGACCATGACACATCTAAGCGAGTTGGTCACACCACGGCGGTGGATATTCAGGCCACTCATGTCGACATCCGGGGGATCGTTTCTAGCGTTTCCTTGGATGCAAGTGAAGTTGTTCAGAGTTCTCTCAACGGTTTTCCTTGGCAGGCTTCGGTGGGCCTGTTCTTTCCCAAACCGGTTCAATATTTGGCAGCTGGGCGAAGAGCAACTGTTAATGGCAAGGAGCACGTGGGGCCAGCCTATGTTGCTCGCGAATCAATTCTGAAGGAGATCT
>JBDOMT010000055.1:0-21159 GCA_039831705.1 Pirellulales bacterium
CGAGTGGCCCAAGCGGAAAATTGGTTTCGTTAAAAACGGCTGCTGTCGCCGCTGCGCGGCTATTATGTCCGCTTTGCCCGGTATCGAAGTACGCTTCCGTAGCCTAGTTCTACTGAAGTGATCGCCTGAAGACGAGGATTTTTAGATCCCCGTAGGAGACAATAATCAGCGCCGAAAGATACAAACCACCATTATACTCAAACTGAAAAGCTAGCGTGCTAACGATGTTGTCTTTTTCGACAAAAAGGGCCTTTCACTCCGTATTGTGTGTCCAAATCGACGCCTTCCCGGCTTATGCTAGCCCGCATATTTCACCCGTTTCGTCGCGAGGTGTTTTAAAGTCCTTTCGAGTCAAACACCATTCATTTCTCAGTCAAAGATCAACAGGCCAAAATTCTCGGGGCCGGGTTGGTCGAATGTGGGGCCGGTCCATGACTGGAGTCCTGCGCCGGGTGCCACGCGGTCGATTCCTAGGGCCCACACTTGCCGTGCATGAATTGGTTCACCAACCAACTCGTGCACGGGAATGGCCGCCTCAGCAGTCCAACGGTGCTGGTCGCTTGCGACCGCAACCACCCACTGCGGGTTCCAATGGGTATTGCCATAACAGCTTTCGGCGCTCCCTCCGTGCGAGTCAATGATCAGCTCATAGTACGAACGGTAGTCTCGATCAATGTCCAACAAAAGACGCACCCGATCATAAGTGGACAAGTCGCCATCGGTGGCACGTGGCCGCTCATCCATCGATTCATCAATCCTGCTCACCTTGGGACAACGGATCGCCAAATAAAGAGTCTCCTCGTCCCGTGCCAACCAGACAGAGGCGGATCGATCTTCCCGCTCTCCGCTCTCGCTCCCCCCTTCTCGCAACAACTTCATGGGCCTGGCAGATTCCCACAGAGCTTCGTCAAGATTTCCGTCCAGCAATGGTTTTTCAGCCGTTTTGAAACAACGTGCCATGGGCTTATGCAACGGTTCGAGTTGAGGACGTGCCAGCCACATTTCTGCCTGGGCACACGCTTGCCAGGGGTTGTCGGGAGAGCGTTGGGATAAAGTGTGCAAGTAGCGTTTGCCGTGGCTGGGAAACCCCTGTTTGCGTTGGGCGACTGTCAATGGCCAGCGGATTATCGGGTCGGCAGTCAGCGTTGGAGCCGTGGCCTTTTTTGCGAGTTGAACTGCCAAAGCGAGTCGGTCGTTGGGTGACAGACTACCGGCAAAGTTGCCAGTGATTACTTTCGATCGACTTGTGGGTACGGGTACAGTGGATGCAGAATCCTCAACAGCCGTGGCCTGCAGTACCGAACGGGAATGGATGCGGCGATACAGGTGGGCGACTTCACCGCTGGCGTAGTAGGTTACCAACCACTGCAAGGCCGACTCAACCAGTGGATTCTGCGGATCACGATCGACCAGCAACTGCAAAGTTTCAGCCGCCCGGTCCAACTGGCCTGCGATACGGTGCAACTGGGCCAATTCCAGCAGCAACTCCGCGCCAGCCATGCGTTCCAAATTACCTGTTTGTTTGGCGACTTCGGTCAACAGGGCCTCTTGTGACAAGCTATTTGTGGTGGTGCGCAACAACTTACGCAAGTTGCGTTGCCGCTCGGCCCGCTTCCGCAGTGCGCGTACTCCGCCGTGAGCGAGCATTGCTTTTGTGAGCGCCGTTGGCGGACGCCGCGTCGCGCTGCCGGGCCGCAAGTTCAATCCGGCTAATAAATGGCCCTTTAACGGTTGGCCCGTTCTATGATTTCCTGCGACCCCTTCACCTTGTTGATTGGCCAACAGCACAAATTTTTCCTCCGCTTTTTGCCGTTGCTCTGAAGGCACGGCTTGGGACTTCCAACCGGCGTCAGCACTCCCAAGCAGCCTCTTGGCACCTCGGGCCAGATCGCCCAATGTTTGGCTATTGCGGAAGGCAATCTCGTGGCTGGTAATCCGCAAGTTTTTGCTGTCAGCCAAGGATAACGATGGCTCCTGTGTGGCTACCGAAATCCAACCGAGAACCCGTCGAACACGCCAGGGTGCCAGCCTTAACTGGGTGATCTGGTCGATTTGTTGGGTCGGGTCGGCCGCCTGGTCGACCGCAGCCAATACGGCCTGCTTGAGGATCGTATCGAGTGGTTGTAGCTTCTCCTGATCGGGGCCGTTGCAGGCAACCAACACAGCCTCGGGACGCCAAAGTCGAATTTGCCGGACCAGGTCAGCGATCAAACGTTCGGCTGCCCGATGATCATGACGCCGGTTCAATTCATCGGCCATCTCGACAGGCGTTAGCTGCAAACGGTCCGATGGAAGGGTAAATTGCCACGCAGTGGTCGCACTATTCACATGCAGTTGGCCCAAACCCGCGCTCAGGCGAGTTTCCAGGCCCAAGTCGGGTTGTCGGGGGTCGGCTTGAGGCTCAAACAATACACGCACCGCCACCCGATAGGCTTCTTCGCGCGACAATTTGGCCAAGGCCAGCAGGGGCAGGTTGTCGGCTGATGCAAACAGACCCAACAGGGCCACTCGCGGGCCACCCTGATGTTGAACCTGCCAGCTCTGCCCACCGTTGTCGGTGGCCAAGATGGTGCCCTGACTGCCCACGGCCCAACCATGTTGAGCGGTGGCAAAGCGTACACGATGCAGGGGCATCTGACACCCGGTCAACTGTTGTTGCCAGCTCTGTCCATCATCGGATGAATGCAGGATATGCGTGCCGGGACTGCCGGCCAGCCATATCTGTTGGTCGCGTACGGCCACCGTGTGAATGTCCCTGCGGCCAAGCCGAGCGGTGGATAAGGAGGGGACCGTTTGCCAACCATGTCCCAGATCGTTCGTTCGCAGGACCAGGCCACCATCGCCTACCAGCCAACCATGGACCGGAGATAGCAAAGCCACATCGCGTAACGGACGGCCACTGAAGAGATCAGAGTCTATTGGACTGAGTTCTCCGGCAGTCCATTGGGCCGCGCGACCTGATCGGCCGACCACGATACCATGACGCTCTCCCCGCCCCTGACTGCGAACTTTCCGGCTAGGCTGCCGACCTTTGCCAAGACCCGAACCGTTCACAAAATGGCCACCCAGCCATAACTGTCGGCTTCCACCTCCCAGGGAGCGCCAACTGCGGCCGCCATCGTCGGTGGTGAACAGGCCGGCCGGGTCACTGCCTGAACCGTGTCCCCAAGCCACCCCATGTTGCGGATCGAAAAACTGTATCTGTCGGAGGGCTGGCAAACGGGTGGATAGCGGATGCCACGAATTGCCGCCATTGTCGGTTCGTAACAACACCGCGCGAGTGACGTCGGAGTAGGGTTGTCTCTGGCCACCAACCGCCCAGCCAATCTGTCGGTTGACAAAGCAGACACCCCGAAGTGCACAACGCACACCTGAAGCTTGTATTTGCCAATGTGCACCGCCATCCACCGTATGCCAGATGGCACCCCGGTCACCGACTGCCCATGCATATAGGGAATCAAGGCAAGCCAGGTCGTAAAGGGCCGCATCCTCCAACCAGGGAGAAGGCGACCTTTCCGATGCACAGAACGCCTCTTGACCACCCAGCATCAAGGAACCGATTAGCAACAAACTGGTCAAAACAAATCGAAAAAGGTGTCGAACACCAGTTACAAAATCCGCCCGATGCATGGTTATCCTTTACCTGGAAATATGGGTGCCATGGAAATTCTATTCCATTACAACCGTTAGCCCATAGCCCGATATTGGTCGTAGGGTGAGATCCCAATTATCCGGCTCCTACGGGTCATGCTAGCAACTCTGTCGCTACGATGAGCTATAGTTTTATCATTGACTGCCCTCTGCCTACTGCCCTCTGCCCCCTGCCTACTGCCTATGAACTCTGAATTTGATTCTGTCGCCCCCAGTGAACTACTCCCCCCCAGGTCCGATTCAGCGGAACTGATGGAACGGCTTATTCGCCAGGCTAAAACGCTCTACTCCCTGCCCACGGTGGCGGCGGAAGTGTTACATTTAACGAGTAATCCACAAATCGACGTACGCGCATTGAAAGAGTGCATAGCGCTCGATCCGGCATTGACAGTAAAACTCTTACGGGTGGTAAATAGTTCTCTGTTTGGTTTGAGCCGCGAAGTAGGCGACTTGAATCAGGCGATAGCCCTGCTGGGCATCAAACCATTGAAATTGTTGGTACTAGGGTTCAGCTTGCCAGACAATTTATTCAGTGAAGTGGCACACGACCAACTCGCCTGGTACTGGCAAACCGCACTCACACGCGCTGTTGCTGCGCGGGAATTGAGCGAACAGATTTGGCAAATTCCAGGAGACGATGCGTTTCTGGCCGGACTACTCCAGGACATTGGAGTATTGGTCCTGTTGGGAGAACTACGTGAACCGTATGCTCGATTTTTAGGACGAGCCATCACAGAGCGATTTGATGTCCATCGTCTGCAAGTTGAATCTCTTGGCTTTGATCATACCGAGCTAAGTGCAACCCTGTTGGAACATTGGAACATGCCCCAATTGTTGGTTCAATCCATTGGTGAGCCACGAATCTTTCGCAGACTACAGCGTGTGCAAGGGGCGCATGGCAAAGTGGCCCAGATACTTCACCTGGCCGAATTATTATCCCAACTCGTGGGCCAGAATCGATTGAGTGTGTTGCCCGAATTGTTAGAGGCAGGCCTGATTTACTGTGAAATGGACAAGGATCAATTGAACGATTTGGTAACCGGTCTGCAACCCAAGGTAGACCAGTTGGCAGAAGTGCTTTCTTTGGAATTGCCTACAGGAGCCGACTATTGCCAGGCATTGCTTGCCGCCCATGCGCAAATGGCACTCCTGACCGAAGAAATTGTGCAGCCACCCAAAAGTAACACCCCATACACCGAAACGCTGGCCGATGCCCAGGAACTGCGAGATTCCGTCCAGAAGTTTCTGCAGACGCCTGCTACATCGAATCAATCCTCGTTGATCCGCGGTGATGCGGATGTGCCACCCAGAGGTTCAAAGCGTTCCGAAGATGTGCCTGAAACATCGGCCCAAGCCAAACCTACGATCACCCACAGACTGATCAACCAATTGACCCTGACAGTGGGTCAATGCCGTGCGAATCGTCAAGGGGCGAGTATCATCCTGCTGATGGCTCAAGGACCGGAAAACCAAGGAAAGGCGGGCCAGCCAACCGATTTTCATCGTGTGATTGAGCAGTCTCTCGACATTGTCTGTCGCAGGTTAGACTATGAAAAGTATTATATCGAAACGTGTGCTCCCGGCTGTCGCTTATTGGTACTCTCTGGCTGTCACCGGAGTGAGGCGGTGGCCATATCTCATACTCTGCTAGGACAACTGCAGAAACTGGCTGGCAGTCTCTTATCAGAAAACCGGAAAGATCTGTCACCCCAAGACTGCTGGAACTTTAGTGTCGGTGTCGCTTCGGTGGGGATTCCACCCAAGAAATTTCAGGCAAGCAGCTTATTGGATACGGCTCAGCGCTGTCTCGAAGCGGCCCAACGGACCCCAGGAGGATCGGTCAAGAGTCTGGAAATATATTATTGAGGCGTGAGTTATTAGGCGTTAGGCGTCAGTTGCCGGTTTTCAATACGACTCTCTGGACTCTGGACTCTGGACTCTGGACTCTGGACTCTGGACTCTGCTATGATTCGTCTGATGAGTAACCCGCTTCCCTCCGAACAGCCTGAATCCACACCCCAGTCGCCAGGGCCGGTACCTTCTGAAACATTGGCTTCGAGTTCACTGGATTCGAGTTCCTTAGATTTGGGGCAGGCATCTCCCGTGCCATCGTCTCTGTCTGATTTCGACGATCCGGAGTTGGCTCATTTGCAAGAATTGAAAGTGTCGGATTTGCATTTTCGCCCGCAACGCCGGACTTGGTTGCCCCTACTATTGTTTATCGCCACCTGTGCATCCACATTTTGGGTTGGTTCTACCCAATGGCAGCCACTGGAGATGCGTTATATTGCCAGCTACGATGCGATGTGGATGACCATTCAAGTGAATTGGCCCATCGGGCTCAAATACATGGCAGCCGTATTGGCCATCTTGCTCACACACGAAATGGGACACTTTCTGCAAACCATTAAGAATCGTATTCCGGCAAGCTATCCACTTTGCATTCCCGTTCCATTCAATGCCATAGGCACGATGGGAGCCGTGATTGGCATGGATGGTATGCGTGCCAACCGAAAGCAGATTTTTGACATTGGCATCGCGGGCCCACTGGCAGGATTGGTCGTAGCGGTGCCCGTGCTATGGTGGGGTGTCCAGGGGCTGCGTCTGGATCGGACAGCCCAGGTGGGCGAACTACAACTCTACTTGCCTCTCATTGGACAATGGATGTTGAAGTGGGCGCACCCACAGTGGACGGGACAGGTATGGGTCCCCCTTTCGCGTGTGAATCCGTACTTCATGGCCGGTTGGGTCGGAATGCTGATCACAGGGCTGAACATGTTTCCCATCAGTCAGCTCGATGGGGGCCATACCATCTACGCGCTTTTTTTGGAGCGTGCCTATACGTTCGCACGATTGTTTATTTCCTTTACCATCGCCTATGTGGTCATTCACTTGGAACAGGCGGTGATGTGGACGCCAATGCTCATTCTAGTAATCCTCATGGGCATCCATCATCCTCCTACCGCCGACGATCGCGTTCCGCTGGGCCCCCTGCGCTGGGTAATTGGTCTGGCATCACTGGCCATTCCGGTGCTCTGTTTTCCCATTCTGGGGTTTCGACAATAGGCTGGCAATTCGTTACCATGATCCTTCGCCAATAGAATTCCCGTTTACTACCATTCAAGAACATAAAAGAGATTGCCATGAGTGAAGCAAGCGTACACGGTAAGGTCCACCTCATTGAAGAAACAAAAACCTACGGGCAAAATGGGTTTCGCAAGCGGCTCGTGGTGCTGGAGCAGGAGAACGATCGATTTACCAATTACATCCCGCTGGATTTCATTCGTGACAGTTGCGATCAGGTCGATCAGATGAACGTGGGTGACGACGTGGAGGTCAAGTATCGCCTGAGCGGTCGTCGATGGCAAAAAGACCCCAGCAGCGAGGTCAAGTTTTTCCTCAATGCCGAAGCCATCAGCTTCCAAGTACACGACAGCAATGCTAATGAAGGGGCTACTGGAGGAGGGGTTGCAGGAGAAAGGGCAGGAGAAAATAACGCTACCGTTAACGATGCGTTCACCGATGCTTCGAGTGAAGAAGCTCCTTTTTGAACGTTACTTAGATCGAGAAAATGAATCGATTAACCTTTTCACTACTGGTGTCACTGGCCCTTGCATCCCCAGGTGCATCCCCAGGTTGCGCAGCCGAGGTACCTCCTAACTTTATTTTCATTTTCTGTGACAACCTGGGTTATGGCGATATTGGGCCATTCGGAAACACCCTCCATCAGACCCCCCATCTGAATCGAATGGCCAAAGAAGGCCGTAAGTTCACCCATTTTTACGCGACTGCAGGGGTCTGCACGCCGTCACGAGCCAGTTTGATGACCGGCTGTTATGCCCAGCGAGTGAATATGCACACCAACCCACGCGACGGGCACGTGCTACGGCCCGTGTCGCCCTACGGTTTGCATCCAAACGAATGGACGGTAGCCGAAGTGCTCAAGCAACAGGGTTACGCCACCACTATCATTGGAAAATGGCACCTGGGAGATCAGCCGCCGTTTCTACCAACACGGCAAGGATTCGATTCTTTTTACGGAATTCCCTACAGCGATGACATGACCCATGAAGTGGGTCAACGTTTGGGCAAGCGACTTGATGGCTATCATTGGCCGCCACTCCCATTGATGCAAAACGAGATCGTGCTGGAGGCTCCCGTTGACCGAAGTGGCCTTACCAAACGCTACACCCAGCGGGCTCTGGAATTTATCGCACAGAATCAATCACGGCCATTCTTTTTGTACATGCCGCAGGCGATGCCCGGCAGCACGGCGAAACCATTTGCCAGTGAAGCGTTTCGGGGTACGAGTAAAAATGGGCCCTGGGGCGATGCGGTCGAGGAACTCGATTGGTCACTCGGGCAAATCTTAAACCAACTGGTTGAGTTGAAATTGGACCGTCAAACTCTCGTGATTTGGACCTCCGACAATGGCGCTCCATTGGCTCGTGACATGAACAACCCGCAGCGAGGATCGAATCGCCCTCTCTTTGGCCGCGGTTATACGACGGCCGAAGGCGCATTTCGAATCCCCATGCTTGCCTGGTGGCCAGGTCGCGTGCCCAGCGGAACAGAGTGCGCTGAGCTGACATCCACCATGGATATACTTCCAACCTTGGCACACTTGTCGGGGGCCAAGATACCTGAAGAGCCGGGCATTGACGGATACAATATTCGAAACTTGCTTTTCGACAAACCGGGAGCAACGACTCCCTACCAAGCATTTTACTATTACCACACATCGCAGTTGCAGGCGATTCGCAGTGGTCCCTGGAAATTGTTCCTGCCTTTGAAACCACTGGGGCGACATCCACACTTTGGAACTCAAGAAAGTACGACCCCTCTTCTCTTTCACCTGGTTGACGATATCGGTTCAACCAGGAACGTTGCCAGGCAACACCCGGAAGTGGTTGCCCGGTTGACGAAATTGGCAGAACGTGCGCGTATCGATCTGGGAGACTCCGATCGGCAAGGCAAAAATGTTCGGCCTCGCGGTGAAATTTCTGATCCCCGGCCGCTTGAATTCCACTGAAATCAGGCAAGTTGGTCGAGCACTGGAATCATTCGTCGCTTTTAGTGATTCGCAACCTTACGCCGAAGGTGTTAAACCCGGATATCTCATAAACTTCGTTGGAGACGTCAACTACAGCTCCTGCTTCTAGCCCGCATATTTCACCTATTTCTGCTGCGACGTCCCAAGTCCTACCGTGGCTGCGTTATGTTTCGGCCCCGGGCACCGCGGCGCAGCAGTGGTCACCTCTACGTGTAAAAAACACGACTACGGTCGCGAACCTCACATGCCTTGCCATGAAAGAACTTAACCATTTCCTCGGTTGGCTACGGGGCCTCGCGACGAAACAGATGAAATATCCGGGCTGGCCTACGGCGCCAACAGCAGGCGACCCGGATTGGCCAGCAGGCCTTTGACATCGTTTAAAAAACGGGCTGCCGCCGCGCCGTCGACGATGCGGTGGTCGTAGGTAAGCGACAAAGGCAGCATCAGTCGCGGTTGAAAACTGTCATCGATAAACTGCGGCATCATCCGACTGCGGCCGGCCAGCAAGATCGCCACTTCGGGCGGGTTGATGATTGGAGTACTGTAGGTGCCGCCTATCGCTCCCAAGTTGCTGATGGTAAACGTGCCGCCACGCAAATCATCCAATCCAAAGTCACCGGTGCGGACAGCCGTGGCCATTTCGGTCAGGCCGTGCACGATTTGGGGAATGCTTTTACAATCTGTGTCGCGCAGTACGGGAACTACCAGGCCACGTTCCGTATCCACCGCGATCCCAACGTTGACGTATTCTTTGTAGATGGTTTGCTGATTTTCTTCATCGATCGAAGCATTGATGATTGGGTGAAGTCGCAAGGCGGAGGCGACTGCCTTAATCAGAAAAGGCATCGTCGTGAGCTTTACTCCGGTGGCCGCATAATCGCCTTTGCTGTCTTGGCGAATGCGTTCCAATTCGGTGATGTCGACGTCATCGAAATTGGTCAATTGGGGTATGGTGTTGTAAGAATGGAACATGGTACGCGCAATCGTTTGCCGCATACGCGACATCTTTTCACGGCGTACCGCGCCAAATGCGTCGCTATCGGGCGTGCCGGGCGGAGTGACACCCTGGGGAGCATCCGCCGCTACCTGCTCGTTGGCCACGCGGACATGGGCTCGGACATCGTCGGTGGTAATCCGCTGCCCTTCACCACTGGATCGGATACGGCGCAAATCGACGCCCAACTCACGTGCCAGACGCCTCACAGCCGGCCCGGCCGCTGCCGACGAGCGACCATCTCCAGGAACATCGACACTCAATTTCGATGGTTGTTTATCGGCTGGACTTACAGGGTTGGCGGAGTTTGCCGGATTGGGAGCGGCAACCGATGGACTGGCTACCGGCGCAACAGTCGGTTGGGTCGTTGGTCTCGAGGCCGGAGGACCACCCTGCTCTGGTATCTGCGCCAATGGTTTGTCGGCAACGACATCTGTTGGTGCCGTCGGAGCTTGCACAGAAGTGTCTTGATCTGGGGGCGCAGAGGTCGGTTTGGTATCGGCAGCCGCTGCAGAGAGTTCCAATTCCAGCAGTGCTGCGCCGACACCCACCGTATCTCCTTCGGCAACCAGAATTTTGACAACCTGTCCTGCTTGAGGGCTGGGGACCGGCAACGTCGCCTTGTCCGTTTCGATCTCGATCAGATCCTGGTCAACCGAAATCTGGTCACCTTCACTTACTAAGATGGAGAGGATGTCACCGGATTCTATGTTTTCGCCCAGATTGGGCAAGCTGATTTGGATAGACATGTTTCGGTGTTTCGGTGTTTCGGTGTTTCGGTGCTTCGGTGCTTCGGTGGTGCACGTTCAATACTGAATTACCGAATTACCGTCTTTACCGAAACACCATTCTCACGCATACAGGGCGGATTGTTTTTCTGGGTCGATGTCTAAGTCTTGAATGGCTTGGGCAACCTGGCTGCTGGCATATTGGCCGCGTTGGCTCAGTTGGTAAAGGGCGGCGACTGTGATGCACTCTGCGTCGACTTCAAAGTGACGTCTCAGCGATTCGCGTGATTCGCTACGTCCCAGACCGTCGGTTCCTAAGGCGAACAGGCCGCCAGAGACCCAAGGACTGATTTGTTCAGCCAACGTACGCAGGTAATCGGTAGCCCCAATGAACGGCCCTTCAATACCCGCTACTTGTTTTTGCAGGTACGACTGGCGTGCCGTTTTATCCGGGTGCAGCATGTTCCATCGGTCGCACTCCTGCGCTTCGCGACGGAGCTGTGTGTAGCTGGTGATGCTCCATACGTCGCTACCCATACCGTACTGTTCGGCTAAAATTTGTTGTGCACGTAGCGACTCGCGCAGGATAGGACCACTGCCAAACAATTGCACCCGAATGGCTTTGTCGGTTGTACCTTGTTGTCCCCCCTTATCACTGGGATTTCCCTTGCCGTTGGGATCACCCTTGCCGTTGGGATCAACTGTGGAAACTCGGTACATGCCTCGAATGATTCCCTCTTCACAACCAGAAGGCATTTCAGGCATGGAGTAATTTTCGTTTTCCAGTGTGATGTAATAGATGGCCGTCTCGTTGTCCTCGTACATTCGCTTCAAGCCTTCAAAGACGATCACCGCCGTCTCGTACGCATAGGCCGGGTCGTAGGCGCGTACGGTGGGGAACGCGATGGCATTGACCAGACTATGTCCGTCTTGATGCTGCAACCCTTCGCCGTTGAGCGTGGTACGTCCAGCGGTGCCGCCCAACATAAATCCTTTGGTGCGCGCATCAGCAGCAGCCCAAACCAAGTCGCCGATTCGTTGAAAACCAAACATCGAGTAGTAGATGAACATGGGGATCATGTTCACCCCGTGGGATGAGTAGGCGGTGCCAGCGGCAATGAACGACGACATGGCTCCCGCCTCGGTGATTCCCTCCTCGAGCAATTGTCCGTCCTTGGCCTCTTTGTAGAAGGCGATCTGGTCGGAGTCGACCGGTTCATAATGCTGGCCTGCATGGGCGTAAATGCCAATCTGGCGAAAGAGGCCTTCCATGCCAAAGGTGCGCGATTCATCGGGAACGATCGGAACCAACAGCTTGCCGATCTGCGGATCACGCAGCAGGTCGCCCAATAGGCGGACAAAACCCATCGTGGTAGACATTTCCTTACCAGGGCCACGACTGACCATCTTGACCATTGTTTTGGCATAGTCGGCCATCCTGGGCATGGGCGTGCTCACCGGGTTGACGCAACGGGATGGAGCGGGTCCCCCCAAGGCAGCCCGCCGTTCACGCAGATAGACCATTTCAGGACTATCTTCGGGCGGCTTGTAGAAGGGCGCTTCGGCCACTTTTTCATCCGAGATGGGGATGCCAAATCGAGACCTGAATTCGCGCAGCTCCATTTCGTTGAGTTTCTTTTGATTGTGAGTTACATTGCGGCCTTCCCCTCCCTCACCCAGTCCATAACCTTTGATCGTTTTCGCCAGGATCACCGTCGGTCGACCTTGGCAATGGCAGGCGGCCTGCATGGCAGCATAAACCTTTTCCGGATCGTGGCCACCGCGGCGCATGCGCCCCAGTTTATCGTCGGAGTAATTTTCGACCAATTCCAGCAGTTGTGGATACTTGCCGAAAAAGTGCTCACGAATATATTTACCGTCCGACACGGTGTATTTCTGGTATTGGCCATCGACTACTTCTAGCATCCGTCGTGCCAGCAGACCCTGTTCATCTTTTGCCAACAGTGGATCCCAGTCGTCACCCCAAATGACCTTGATGACATTCCACCCAGCTCCTCGAAACGCACCTTCCAATTCCTGGATGATCTTACCGTTGCCGCGCACCGGGCCATCAAGCCGCTGCAGGTTACAATTGATGACAAACGTAAGATTGTCGAGCTGCTCTCTGGAAGCCAGAGTTATTGCCCCCAGGGTTTCAGGTTCGTCACATTCTCCATCGCCGAGGAAGGCCCACACGCGTTTGCCTGACAGGTCGCGAATGCCCCGGTCGGTCAGGTAACGATTGAAGCGAGCCTGATAGATGGCCATGATTGGTGCCAGCCCCATGGAGACCGTGGGAAATTCCCAAAAATCCGGCATCAGCCAAGGGTGTGGGTAGGAGGAAAGACCGCCCCCTGGGCTCAACTCTCGGCGGAAATTGTTCAAGTGTTCTTCGGTCAATCGCCCTTCGAGATAGGCGCGGGCATACATGCCGGGAGATACGTGACCTTGAAAATAAACCTGGTCGCCTTCGTGTCCACACGTTTCGGTGCAACTACCACGTCCTCGGATAAAATGGTTCAGCGCAACTTCGTATAACGTGGCCGAGGAAGCAAATGAGGAAATGTGACCACCGGGCGCGGAGGGATCGCGATTGGCGCGGGTTACCATTGCCATGGCATTCCAGCGGACAAAGCTTTTGATCCTTCGTTCCAATTCGCGATTTCCAGGATAGGCCGGTTGGCGCTCACGGGAGATCGTGTTGAAATACGGAGTGGCGGCCGTGAATGGCAATTCGACCCCATTGCGATGGGCCGATTCATCGAGCGCAGCAAGCAATTGTTGAACCCGCTCGGGACCCTTGCTTTGTAACACGTAGTCCAGCGATTCCAGCCATTCAGCTGTCTCGGTTGGGTCGACGTCATTGAGAATGGGTGACTTCATGGGTTTTTGAGTTTCGATATTCATGTTTTCCTATTGGACTCACACCAATATTTTTAGATTACTGTGAACCTCACCAAGCTCGGTCGCCACAGTGTGAGATTCGGCCAATAAGGAACCGCTAATGAACACGAATAAGACAACAGGTGACAACGGTAATTCTACTGGGAAGTAACTCTTCATTAGCGTGTATTAGCGTTCATTTGCGGTTTTTCTCCTGTGCTGCTGACTCGATGTTGCGTTATCGCGTTGGGTCATGCTTTTTTCCTTCGTTTCGGCTTATAAATTTCCGTCGCCGTGCCCAGGAAAACTTCTCCGGCGAAGGCAACCGTTTCACTGAGTGTGGGGTGCGGATGGATTGAATCGGTCAGATCATGGACAACGCAACCCATTTCAATCGCCAAAACCGCCTCGGCAATCAGCTCTCCTGCGCCACTGCCCACAATTCCGCAACCCAGCAGGCGATCCGTTTGTGGGTCGATCAACCATTTGGTAAGACCTTCGGTGCGACCAATGGCTGTGGCTCGACCACTGGCTTGCCATGGATAGAGGCCTATGGCGACATCTTGACCACGCTGTTTGGCTTCTTGGGCAGTCAAACCGACCCAAGCGATTTCAGGGTCCGTAAAGACGACTGCAGGAATTGCCATGGGAGCATATGCGGCCGCTTCGCCAGCCAGAACTTCGGCAGCGACACGCCCTTCATGAGACGCTTTGTGAGCCAGCATGGGCTCACCCACCGCATCGCCGATCGCCAGGATGTGCTCATCCTCGGTCCGTTGCTGTTGGTTCACCTGAATGAAACCTTGCGCGTCGAGCGTAACTTGAGTGTTTTCCAAACCAAATCCACTGGTGACAGGCCGGCGCCCCACCGAAACGAGAACCCGATCGTAAGATTGCCGATCATAAGAGTGACTCTCTGCGCTTTGCCCCTGTGATGAATCGGCCCCTTCCATGGTGACTTCAATTTTTTCCCCCACTTCACGCAAGCTTACCACTTTGGTGTTCATGTGCACGTTGGTGAAAAGTTGCCGCAACCGTTTAGCTAATGGTTTTACCAAATCACGATCGGCACCCGGAAGCAAATCGCCAGTGAGTTCCACCACGGACACCTTGGATCCGAGTTGAGCATAGACGGTTCCCATTTCCAGACCAATGTAGCCGCCACCGATCACCAGCAGTGATTCGGGCCGATCTTCCAATGCCAATGCGCCTGTCGAGTCCATAACCTGCGGAGAGCCGATGTCAAACATCCTGGGCATGGCCGGCACCGATCCGGTAGCGATAATCGCATGGTCGAAGGTGAGTCGGCTACTCTGGTAAGTGTCCGGATTGCCTCCCTCCAACTCAAGAGTTTGCGAGTCGACAAAAAGACCCCGCGCGTGGACGCGTCGCACTTTACGCCGCTTGGCTAATGCCTCCAGGCCTCGCGAGAGCTTCTCAATCACACCTTCTTTGTGCGCACGGGTTTTGGCGATATCGATATGTGGAGCGCCATATTCGATCCCCCACTGGCTCATTTCATCTACTTCCCCAATGAGTTTCGCTACGTGCAGTAAGGCTTTGGAAGGGATGCAACCGCGCAACAGGCAGGTTCCCCCCAGACGCGGGTCAGCCTCAATCAGGGTGACTTCCAAGCCTAAATCAGCAGCCCGGAAGGCAGCCGCATAACCGCCAGGACCACCGCCGAGAACGACAACTTGAGAATGCATGAAAATTGGGTTTCTGGGGGTAAGGGCCTGAGACGCGTTGTCCCATGGAAGGAGCGCCCTAGTCTACCTGAGTGCCACACTGCGACAATGGGTATCATCGGAAGCTAGCGAATTTCGAATATTGAATATCGAACAAGGACTGTCGAATTACGAAGTAAAAAAACATGTCGTAAGCCATAACCGCTAACTCCTTCACACACTTCATTATTCGACATTCCTTGTTCGATACTCATTGTTCCCTCCCAAAGCTAGCAACTAGCGTTGCGTCTACTTCGTCCAGAAATTGAACCAGCGCGTGGTAATAGGCATCTGGGGACTCGTCGTTGTGGTCTCCACCGGGTATTTCCAGCAACCGTTTTTGCTTCGAGGGAGCCTCTTGGTATAGCTCACGGCCCAATTCGATGGGCACAACCCGATCTGCACTGCCGTGCGATTGAAAGAGGGGCCCTTGATAATTTTTAATCCGTTCGAGGGAGTCGAATCGATTGCGCATCAGCAGACGTACCGGCAGCCAGCGATAGTGACTGGCCGCCACATCAACCAATCGCGAAAAAGTGTTTTCCAACACCAGCGCCCGAGCACCCTGTTTGGCTGCCATTGCCACGGCAACCCCGCCGCCAATTGAGCGACCCATGACAACCAGCTTGTCCGTAGTCAGCCCCAATTTTTCTGCGAGCCACTTTTGTGCTGCCAGACCGTCTGCGACCAGACCTGCCTCGTTGGGCTTACCCTCACTGTGACCATAACCACGGTAGTCAAAAATCAGTACCGTGGCTTGCAGTCGATCGCGCAGGCGTTCAACGACTTCGATATTGTCAGCCACCTGCTCACCATTGCCATGACAATAAACAATTGCCCTGCGGGCTTCCCTGTGAGGGACCAACCAGCCATGCAGGCGGGTACCATCTTCAGCGTGAAACCAGACCTCTTCGTGTTCCAGTTCAGCTGCGACCCAGTCGGCCCGCTCGATGGGTGGAATCGGATAGACCAGCCAAGTTTCCAAGAATGTCATCAGTAAAAGTACTAGCAAGTAGAGGATGAGAGCGAGACGAAGCCTTGACCGCAACCAGGCCCACCCATGGTACACGGTCCGGCGTGCCCAGAGTGTGGAATTCCAGGTGATACGTTGATCTTGCACGTTAGGTTCTTTTGGATAGGTTTTGTCAATCGACATCGTTTTGTGGAAGTAGACTGACCAGACGGGCGATCAAAATGACCAGGTAGAGCTGACCGAAGACCGCTTGCATCCAAGTCATCGTTTGTGCCAACGGAGTGCGTGGCGTGATATCGCCAAAGCCGAGAGTCGACATGGTGACAAAACTGTAATAGGCCAACTGGGGCCAGGCGGTGAGCGGGTATCCCTGGGAGGTCTCGAAGGTCTGCCGTTCAGTAAATCGAAAAGGTTCGTCTGCAATATTGCCCAAAGCGGAAATTTCGAGCGCCGAATAAGCACAGGTCCAGCTCAGACCCAGCAGTAGATAAACACTGATTGCTCCCAAAATGGAACGCTTGCTGGCCATATGATCCTTCAGAATCGCGATCAAGATCATCGTGGCGGTGAAGGCAAAGAATACCATATCTACAAACAGCCGGAACAGGATCAATTGCAGGTTTCCGCTAAGTAGACTGCTCCAACCGAGCGGCACCCCGACCAGGGCCAGCACGATGGCTGTACGAAAAATCCAGGGTCGCTGGCGATTGGCCATCAAGCCAGTGAGAAACACCAGCGTAAAACAGCCATGCATTAACAGATCGCCGATTTTCTTGCCTTCCATCAACGGCGCTAGCAACAAGGTGACTACCAATGCAATCAGTAGCCACAGAAACGAAAATCTGGCAGTTTGACCGGTCCGGTCACGAAATGTTGTTGATGAAATGCTAGTAGGCATGAATGATTCGTATTGAGGGTAAATCTTACATCGGCTCGAGGATTGTCGGCAACAACTATTCTGATTCTCACCGAGAAGACGCTTCGTGTCGACATGGGTTGTAAACTTGTTTAGATTCTGAAGTCCTATCATTCAGGTTTTGCACTTTTTATGGGAACAGCAAACCTACAGAGAACGCATCTATGAAACTCTCCTATTGGTGGAATTTGCTTTTTTCGCGTAGTGGCCAACACCGTCGAAGCAGATTGCGGCGTCATCGAGAACGTCATCGCTATCATCCGCTTGCGGCTTGGTTCCAAGTCCTTGAGACGCGTGTCATGCTCGCTAGCGACTTCGGTGATGCCCCGATTCCCTACCCGACGACATTGGCCGCAGGAGGGGCTGAACACACTTTACTGGTCGGTGCTCCTAACTGAGGAGCTTCTGTCGAATCTGAATCTGACGGCGTAAACTCGGCTGCCGCCGACGCAGACGGTACCGAGGAAGACGGCGTCCTGTTTGAAACCATGATGGTCGGCGCTGCTGCTGCCACGGTGACGGTGAACGTGCAGGGAGCGGTTGGCAAGCTGGATGCTTGGATCGACTTCAATGGCGATGGCGCGTGGGGCGGACCGGGCGAGCAGATATTTGCCGCCCGTGATGTCATCGTAGGCGACAACTTGCTCACCTTCGACGTGCCCAGCTATGCCATCGCAGGAACCACCTATGCGAGATTCCGTGTGAGTACGGCAGGCGCATTAGGTGTCATTGGCGCTGCGGCGGATGGCGAGGTCGAGGACTACCAGGTCAACATTGTCAGCCCCACCGAGGCCAATGGCATCTTCGGCGCACCGTACACGATCAGCCCAACGGCCGATGGAGCGAGCAGTATTTTTGCGGCGGATGTCGACGGGGACGGCGACCTCGATGTACTCAGCGCATCGGCCGATGACAGTGTCGGTTTCGACACAATTACGTTCGACATGACGCTCGAAGGCGGCACTATCCTACTCGCCATGGGCGAATTGAAACTTACCAAAACGTTTACCCTGGACGCTACAAGTCTTGTCTCCGGATTCACGATCGACGCTCAAGAGGGCTCTCGAATCTTCAATATCACAGCCACCAGCGGCGATTTCACACTCGCCGGCTTCACACTCACCGGAGGAACTTCATCGAGCCTTGGGGGTGGTTCGATCCGATCAGTAACCAGCGGCCATTTGACGATCGACCAGAGCATCATCACTGGGAATCATACCACTGGCTCCGCCGCGCAAGGTGGCGGAGTTCATGCCTCCAACGGTGTCACCATTAGCAACAGTACGATCGGTGGCAACCATACTGAAGGCATCAATGGATTGGGTGGCGGGATTTCATCCGCCAACGGTAGCGTCCAATAGCACGGTCAGCGAGAACTACACCATGGGTCTCAATGCAAGAGGCGGTGGCATCCATGCGCCAGGCGACATAACCCTTACGAATTCCTACGTTCGCGAAAACAGTACTTTGGGTGAAGATTCCGATGGCGGCGGCCTGTTTTCCAATGGCAACGTAACGCTTACCAGCAGTACCGTCAGTGGAAACAGTGCCTCCGGAATGAGCGGAGGGATTTCTGCTGGTGGTACGATCACTGTCAGCAACAGTACGATCAGCAATAATACCGCATCCTTTGGGGGCGGTGTCGTTAGCGAAACTGGCGACATTGTACTCACGAACAGTACCGTCAGCGGTAACCGTTCTTCGGGATTCGCTGGTGGAATCCATGCGGATAACGGCAATGTCATGCTCACCAATAGTACCGTCAGCGGCAACACGGGAGTGACCGGTGCTGGTGGGATTTTTGCTTATTCCCTCACGCTGAACAATGTACGGTCAGTGGCAATCGTACTGAAGATTCATCTGCCCATGGGGGCGGAATTAGCACGGATTCCGATGGCAGTGTCACCGTCACCAACAGCACGATTTCCGGCAATTACGCGGGTGGTTCCGGCGGTGGGATCTTTGCTACGGACAGTGATGTCACGATCACCCACAGTACCTGATCTGGCAACTCGGCAAGTGGCTCCGGTGGAGGCATCGAAATTTCTGAAGCCACTTTGGCCCAGATTATGAATTCAACCATCACCGGTAATTCCGCAGGCAGCCTGGGTGGTGGTGTATTCACCTTGGGAACGCTGGAAATTGAACATTCGATCATCGCAGGAAACTTCTCGAGTGGTACCGGACCCGATCTTGCCAAGAGCGTATTGCCACTGAGTGTGAGCTATAGTCTGATCGGCAACAACGACGAATCGCTGCTCACTCCCGCCCCAGTGGGTTCTCCTGATTCCGAAGGGAACCTAATCGGCACTTTCGCAGCACCGATTGATCCACTGCTTGGGCCACTGAGTAACAGCGGTGGCCCCACACTCACGCATGCACTCCTGCTCGGTAGCCCGGCTATCGATGCGGACGACGGTACTTTCACAGGGCCACCGGGCTTCGACCAACGGCTCGATTTCTTTAGTCGAAAGACAGGCTTACGGATCGACATGGGGGCTTATGAACGACAAACGGTATTGCAGAATGTTCAAATTGTTGTTGATACGATCAAGGATGAAGTGAATGGCGACTTGGGGCCGGGGTATATTTCTTTAAGAGAGGCGATTGGACTTGCCAACGGAAATGTGGATAGCGCCGATACGATCAGTTTTGATTCTTCTCTCTCCGGGCAAGTGTTCTTTCTATCCATGGGAGAGTTTCGGGTCATTGAGTCGCTGGTCATTTCAGGCCTGGGAGCAGACCACCTTACCATCGACGCAGGTGAGCAATCGCGAATCTTCAATCTGGATGATGACGATGACACGACTGCGCAAGACATCTCGATCAACGGTCTGACCCTGACGGGAGGCGTTAGCCAAGAGAGTGGCGGGGCCATCTTTTCGAGAGAGAACTTAACGCTTTCACAGTCGGCCGTAGATGCCAATCGTGCAACCGTGAGCGGTGGGGGCATCTATTTTGAATTGAACTCCGTAGACTCCTCCACCATTCTCGAGAGTACTATTTCAAATAACTTCACTACCGATGCCGGCAGTACGGGCGGTGGCATTTTCATAACAAATAACGGCAGTGGCACGGTCCACATTCTCAATAGTACCGTATCGGGCAATCGCACCAATGACGATGGTGGAGGACTCTTTATCCATGATGCAGCGGGGACCGTTTTCGTTGAATCTAGTACCATTACCGGCAACCTTTCAGATGCTGACAATTCGGGAGAAGGCGCCGGAGGGGGGATCTACTTGAACGGAGGCAGCTTTAATTTAAATCATTCAATTGTGGCTGGAAATCAAGATCTTACTTTGGGTGCCGCCGACGTTCGCAAGGCCGTCTTTGGTTCGCTGACTCCTTCGTTCAGCCTCATCGGTGACAACTCCGGATCATCACTCCCTTCTGCACCGATCGGATTTCCAGATCCTCAAGGAAATCTCATCGGCACTTCTGCCTTGCCCATTGTGCCCCTATTGGGGCCACTGACAAACCATGGCGGCCCAACCAATACGCATGCCCTTCTCAGCGGAAGTCCGGCGATCGACACGGGCAACCCAATCCTGGCGGCGCCTCCTGCAACCGATCAGCGGGGCCAGAGCCGCATTGAAGATGGCGACGGTAATGGGAGTTCCGTCATTGACATCGGGGCCTATGAGCGTGAGACTTTGGTTGCCACTCTGGCAGCCAGCCTCAATATCGATGGTGACGCAGATGGTGATAGCCTGGCAATGCGGGAAGATCCGTACGGCAACCCGATACGGCTTGTCGCGGATTCCGCTTTCATAACCCATGAGTCCATTCCGAAGCCGCCACGTGCCCTAGAGAACCGATCTACCTTTTCCAGATCCTCGATAAACGATGAAGTGTTTCTACGCTACGTATCGACGGACTTCTATTCCGCTACGCCAAACCGACCATACGACCTGACATCATACTCCAATGAGTTAGATCATCGAAACGCAGGCAAATTGCGATTCCAAGATGAAGATTCCTCGACCGAGTCTAATTCGTGGGAAAGCGCCTTAGATGAGTTTTTCGCACAACGACTCGGCGTATCTTTCCATTATTGCCAAAACACATAAACCTAACGCTCTAAAATTTTGAACAGAAGAAAACAGGTAAAGCAACATCTCTTCTGTAAATTGATGGGATCGATTTCTTACGGATTAGTTTTGGAAGACGAGATATCTCATTTTCCCGGTTTCCCAATCATCACTGAGTTCGACGAGAACAGCGGTGA
>JBDOMT010000515.1:0-4772 GCA_039831705.1 Pirellulales bacterium
GGGGAAATTTTCAGTGGACTGTATCTGAATGAGATTGTCGGCCTGCTGATGGGCAAAGGTTACGATGACTTCGCGTGTCGCCGTGGTGCTTACATGGAGGCCGCGCAGGGAGCCATCGGGGGTGCGCTGTTGGAAAAAGGGTCCGCTGAAATCCATGCGTACCCACCAGGTTACCGAGAAGGGCTGGTCGTGTTCAAAAAGATGGAGGCGTTTTACCATAAAGGACGATTCCGTTTTTCCTTGAAGGTGCAGGGCTTTCCCTAGCAACCCATCCTGCCAACTGATATTCGCCCCTTCGCTGATGGATAACGGATTGTTTCCGTTAAGCGGTAGGTGAAAATCGGCTTTCTCGTCGGAGGTGGTGTCCGGGTCGTCGAGCGGTGCGGTTGCTTGTTCGTAGCGCTTTAGAATCGATTGTTTTATTGGCTTGAATGCCATTTCAGCAGCGGTAATGTCCGCTTCCAACTGCGTGATTTTTGCTTCTAGCTCCGTACTGGGCAGCGAGAGTAAGACCCCCGCATTGCCGCGTGTTTCAATGTAGACCCCGCGTTCCTTGGTGTGATTGAAGAAGGAATAGAATTGATAGAATTCTTTTTGGGTAAAGGGATCGTATTTATGGTCATGGCAGCGTGCGCAACCGAGCGTGAGCCCGAGGAAAACGGCGCCCGTGGTTACCACACGGTCGATGATGTTTTCGGTACGCCATTCTTCTTCGATGACGCCGCCTTCGGTATTGGAGCGGTGGTTACGATGAAACCCGGTCGCTACGCGTTGTAATCTGGTGGCACCGGGTAGCAAGTCTCCAGCGATTTGTTCGATGGTAAATTGGTCAAAGGGCATGTTAGCGTTGAAGGAATCAATGACCCAATCGCGCCAAGGGTACATGTCGCGGCCGAAGTCATTTTGGAAGCCATTGGAATCGGCGTATCGGGCACCATCCAGCCAATCAATCGCCATGCGCTCACCATAGTGCTTGGAATTGAACAGACGGTCCAACATGCTGGAGTAGGCATTGGGATCAGTGTCTTTCTCAAAACGGTCAATTTCTTCAAGAGTGGGGGGGAGTCCAGTGATGTCAAATGCGGCGCGTCGGATGAGGGTTGCACGGCCGGCTACGGAGGCAGGGCTAAGCCCTTCAGCGTTGAGACGCGCGATGATGAAGTTGTCGATAGGATTGTAGACAGTGTGTACTTTGTCCACTGTGGGGATAGAGGTTGCGGTGGGTGCTTCCCAGGCCCAGTGGTTGGCCCACACGGCGCCTTCTTCAATCCAACGTTTGAAGAGTGCGACCTCCTCTGCCGTCAGCGCTGGCTTGCCCGCGTCTGCCGGGGGCATCTGTTCGTCAGGATCTGTGGAGCTGATGCGCGTGATGAGATCGCTGCCGGTTACATCGCCGGGTGCGATGGCGAAGTCTTTGGCGGAGTCTTCGAGGTCGAGGCGTAAATCCCCTTTTACCTGTTTGACATCGGGACCGTGGCAGTGGAAGCAACGATCGGTTAGAAGGGGTCGAATGTCCTGATTAAAATCAATGGGCTTTTGTTCGGCAGCATTGGCGGCGGCCATCAAGGTACCGAGGCCCAAGGAAAGGGTTAGGACAATTTTAATTGTGTCCATTCAAGAACTCCAAGTAGTGTAACGAGATCGAATTTCGTCCTTTCTGGGCCCGCTGTATTGTACTTTAGGTATCCGGGCTTTTCCATTTACCAGATTTTTCATGTGTCAGGGTCTGGAACCACTCCACGCTCGGCATGGCATTTATTGTAACAGAATGCGCCCCCTGAGATGTGCGGAATGTGCATTAGAGACTCGAACCTGTCGGGGGCATCGGTGGAGCTCCTGTGCCGCCGGTGCTCTTGCGCGTGGAATGAGTGGAAGGTAATTCGCACGGAACCGTAAATAGAGGGTGCATAGTTCGCTTAATGTCGCTAAAATTTGCCGAAGTTTCGAATCCTTCATCTGGAAGGAGGATCTCTGCAAGAGGAATATTTCTGAAAACAGGAGAATATGGATGCAAGTTTTGTTATTGTTTTTGATTGTCGTTAGTACTTCTGGCTCGCTATTGGCTAACGACGATTGGCGACAATTTCGAGGACCTGACGGAAATGGTCATGCTCGCATAAAAGAATTACCGCTCAAATGGAATGGAAATGAGAACATTGCCTGGAAGACTGAGATCCATGATCGCGGATGGTCCTCTCCCGTCATCTGGGGTAATCAGATATGGGTGACAACAGCGACTAACGACGGACATAAATTGTTTGCTGTTTGTGTGGATCGGGAAACAGGAAAAGTAACCCATGACATCCATGTTTTTAGCGTGGATCAACCACAGCGTATTGCAGCAGAGAACACTTATGCTTCACCAACTCCAGTGATTGAAAAAGGTCGAATTTATGTGCACTACGGAACCTACGGAACGGCTTGTCTGAATACCTTGACAGGAAGTATTGTGTGGACTCGACGCGACCTGAAATGTGACCATGAAGATGGAGCAGGACCGAACAGTTCTCCCTTTCTTGTGGGAAATCTGTTTATCGTAAACGTGGATGGACGTGATGTTCAATACGTGATTGCACTCGACAAAACGACCGGGAAAAATGTGTGGAAAACAGATCGCTCGGTCGATTACAGCAAGGTTCCGGTTCATCAGCGAAAAGCTTATACGATGCCGATCCTGATTCCGCGGGGATCAGGCAAACAACTAGTTAGCCCGGGGGGGCGGGCAGTTTACTCATACGATCCCGCTACGGGAAAAGAACTCTGGAGGGTACGTCACCGTGGTTGGTCAATAGCCCCCCGGCCCGTTTATGGATTCGGATTGGTTTTCGTAATGATGGATCATGATCATCCTGAACTTTGGGCCGTTCAATCTGACGGAACGGGGGACGTCGCGAAGAGCCACGTGGAATGGAAAGTAAAAGGTGGAATCCCGTCAAGATCGTCGCCTTTACTTGTGGATGATCTACTATTCATTGTCAATCGTCATGGTATTGTCTCCTGTCTTGAAGCCAGAACAGGAAAACTCGTCTGGAAAACTCGCATTGAAGGAAAATACTCGGCATCCCCGATTTATGCCAGCGACCGAATTTACTTTTTTAATGAGAACGCAGTCAGCACCATCATCAAGCCAGCCCGTCAATTTAAAATTCTGTCTGTTAATCCACTGCCACAAGAGCAGCTCATGGCGAGCCCCGCAATGGCTGGTCATTCAATTTTCATTCGAACCGAAAAGTATCTTTACCGCATTGAAGATGCCTCTACAAAGTAAACACGTTGGCAGGACGCTAGTTCAAATATTTCATAAACATTCTGCTGCGAGTCCGAATAGCACTGCGTCTGCTGCGTTAGCTGGGTTTGCTAGTCCAAAGGGTAATTTGGGTGTGCTCAAGTATAGACAATACGTATCCGGTCAAATTGATTGCCCTTGTTTCTAGTAAACGGGGCTTGCCAGACAAGGACTTACCACCGCTCGCCGACCATCAGCCGATGATGGTACCCGAAAGTGTGAGAAATCCAGGCTAGGCTCAAGGAAATTGCTACACGAAAACCAACGATGTCGTCTTGTACATGCTTTCCGCATGACCTGAGGCGGCAGCAGGCTAGGTTTCATGGTAGTTCGTAGGACTCTTCATCATTGCGCGAGCAGACCAATTCGAACACATAAGCATCGACATCATAACTTATTGACCTGACCGAACCGTCGCAAAACGCGGCATTGAATCCGCCCGTGTGGGATGCGCCAAATGCCGACATCACGGGATCGGGTGGGCTTATGCTGGAATTCATATAATCAGGTGTGGGCTGAAAGTAGCCCCAGCGTATGGTGTCCCAGTCCCAGCCTTCTGTGAAACCATAATCATCATTCGCTTGGCGACTATCCAATCTGGCTGCATTGATATGCTTTTCGGCAACTCCCAGCGTATTGGATAAGCCATCGACGATATGTCGACCTGGTATGACCGGGGGGCTATATTTATCGAAAGCACCTCCTGAAAACCCAAGACTGGTTCGTACCACCACGCCATCCGCACCATTACCCTTTTGCCCACTTCCAGACCCCTGGTCGCCTTCATCCGACGAGCCTGCATTGCCTGCATAATCGTTCATTGCGCGCAGGTCACCTTTGACCTCGAACGCCCGACTTGGTCCGCGAGTGGGACAAAAGTAGGCGGGAACAGGGAACGTGAGTACATCTTTCACCTTCGACTCCCAGAGGGCCTGTTGCTCGATGTAGGGAAGGATTTGATAGGCCCAGCCCCAGGTTTGATCGGGAGCTTGCAACGGGCGACCCCTATCTCCAAATCGCCTCTCTCTCGGACGGCTGCCATCTGTCCTGCGCTTAGCAAATAACCTGAAGCCTCCGTTGGGATAGATTTCTAGCGAATCTGCATGCAGTTGGAATGCCAAGCCGATTTGTTTGAGGTTGTTGAGGCACTGCGCACGACGTGCCGCCTCCCGTGCCGCTTGAATTGCCGGCAACAGCAGCGCCACCAAAATGCCAATAATAGCGATCACCACTAAAAGCTCAACAAGAGTAAAGCCTTTAACCAAACACTTTTGCTGGGAGCTGAATCTCATGAGATTACCTTTCAAATTCTGTTCTGCTGAGAAGCAAAATGCAGGAACCTGACTACGTGCTACTATGTTACTCAAACTGAAAAGGCAGCACTGCTAGCGTGCTGAATTTTTCGATGCAAAAGGGCCTTTCCGCCATTGTTGTGTGCCCGACAGGACGCCATCCTGGAATGTTCCAGGACGTGGCCATGGAGGAA
>JBDOMT010000218.1:0-20964 GCA_039831705.1 Pirellulales bacterium
TTATGACTCTTGTGGATATATTCGCTCACATGAGCAATATACCACCTCTCCACTTCGTTAGCGCCGCAAGCGGCGGGGAATTAGACCCCAAGAGATTAATTCTCCTACAAATAATTGTATCACAAGTCACACGTAAACCAGACCGATACCTTGGATTGGCTCTTTCTATTTAGTATGGATGCCCCCCCGCGATTTCCACTCTCAGGGGAGGTAGAGTCTAAACAGAAAATTCCACCCCTTTCTTATTTGCAACTCATAAAACACCTTTATATAAGCATGCATAGAAATTAATTAGTCTTATGCATTTGACCAAAATCGGCATTTTTTGCGATGTGTTGCCGGAACAGCGTTACCGCTCGTTCCAACCTACATGTGCGCAGTCCCGTAGTATCTGTTACAGTGGCTCCAAGGCGATCCAGGCTTTGTTGAGATAACTGCAGCGACAGCCTGAGGAGGCATCGGGGAGTAACACGATTCCGCCGACCGGTAGCATGTTGATCCAACATCCGGGGCGAATACCCCCATAGTTCTCCGTTTTTTTGGTCCCGGTCAGGTCGTAATAGCCGAGAGTCGCGGAGCGAAACAGAAGCATGTTTCTGGCACTGGCCAGAATCCCACATCCGTACGATCTTTTGAAAGCAAAGGGAACCGGCTCCCCAGTAAGCAGGTCCCAAGCACCTCCCTGAGCGTAAACCGTTTGTCCATTGAGGGTTGGCCTGGAGCTGTAGTTTGCTTGAATATCCCACAGTCGCTGGCCGTTATCGATGCGAAATGCGGCCATACGGCCCCCTACTTCCGAATCGAGACGAAAGCGAGTCGGTTGGTAACTCATCAACACCACCCCCGAGGACTCGCTGACTGCCAGCATCGTACCGTAGATTTCATGTTGATTTTCCCACACGACTTCTCCCGTTCGGGCATCGAGGGCTACCAGTTTTCCGGTCGGATGCTTTTTGGTTTTGGGCTTCTTGACTCGATCGAATTGAGCCAATGGTCGATCGATCAAAAAAATTGTGCCACCGGCAATGGCAATGGCATTATGACGCAACGAATGGTTGGCCTCATAACGCCACAGGTGCTCACCGGTCGACGGATCGAGGGCAAAGAGCGTGTGTGATTCCGTCAACTGCTTGGTCATGTCTCCACCCCGGTTGACGTACCGGTAGGTCACCACATGTTCTTCATTGGCGCTCGAGCCATACAACAGACCGTTCGACCAGCCAAGGTAGCCCCAGGGAGCCCGCTTCGTTTTCTCTTGAGCGAGTCCTTCTTCTTCCGCAGATATCGCTTCGGTAACGGGCGTTTCCTCGGGAGTGGGCCCTTCATCGGCAACAGGAGTCTGAAATTCTCCGATCTGCTGACCGCTGGCGGCGTCGAGTTGCAGGCACCGATTACCATCCCGGACGTAGACATAGTTGCCGCCAATGCAGAGATTGCCTCCCGTTCCCGAGACTCCCATCAGTTCATCCCCATCGTACGCTTTCAGCAGATTGGGAATGGCCAGATCCCAGTGCCGGCGCCCATTGTAAGCATCCACTGCCACCAGACCATCGAGGCCCGCCTGAATCAGCAAACCTTCCTTGTAAAGTGGCGCCGGGGCTCGTCCATGTCGGGAGGGAACTTCAAAATCGACATCGCGGAACCATAACATGCCCAACCGGCCTTGAATCAACTGATCGTCACTGTTGACCGTATTGGCCGAGTTGGCGTATTGATGGGTCCAGTTGCCAGCCCCAGCCAGGGAGCCGCGAATCGACAGTTCCATTTTTCCCGGAGAGCCAATACAGATCGAGCCGCCATACGGTCGCTGCAACCTTTGTGCCTCAGTGAAGGCAAACGACTTTGTGCCAGTGTCGACCGCACGACCGGAGACAATCAGTTCGGCAAAATAAGTGGGATAACCTGTATCGGCAGGATCCCTCTGGTGTACCACCACCCGTGTTCCATAGAGGCCCGCCGCAGTGAGCCTGGCCCGCGCTCGGCGCACCTTCTCTGGATCTGAGTCGACCGCAAGAATCTGCAATTCCGTCCGCTGGGCTAACTCACAAGCCAATGCTCCATCGCCACATGCCAGATCCAAACAGTATCCGCGAGTGACACCCGATCGTCGTATAATTTCCTCTGCGGCAGCGCCGGCCAGCGGCGACGCATCAGCAGAGGAAGCAGCGGCCGGAGAAGTCTTAGTGAGTGCGGCCGCCGAATTGGCCGTGCGCAGCGGAAGATTTGCTTCCTGCCCAGTCTCCGGAGTAAAAGCAACCACGCTTCCATGGTCGCTGCTAACCAATAAGTTTCCATCCGCGATCGCCAATCCATAGGCGGTGCCTTCGATAGGGACCTGCCACACGATTTTCCGCAGACTGGTATCGAAAATTGAGACCTGTCCATCCCCTCCCAATACCACTTGCTTACCGGCGGTAAGGATAGAAGCACAGGCAGGCATCCCGTCTTGGGACCATGAGGCCTTCAACACGCGAACTTTTTCTGGCTCCCCTCGTTTGTTGACCTTCTCTTCTTCACTCCACTGGTACTGAGCCAGCGCATGCCCGGTGGACCTGACGATTCCCTGTTCGAAGGCTGCCAGTTGCCCCGTTCCCAATTGAGCCAGGCGCTCTCCTTGAGCGACCCCAAAGCCCAGGCCTCCGTTGAAAAAGACATCGCCCAAAGCCATCATCAATGATTCGCCGTTGTGGCCGTACTTTTGCAAATGGAAGTAGTCGAACTTGCCGGTGTGGCGATCAAAACAGGCGGGAACGGCACGTCCGGTGGGAACCAGCAGTCGGTCTCCGGCAACCACCAAATAACCTTGCGCAGCGACACCACTTACGGCATTGGCGCCGCCATGAGGTTGAGGCATGGAGAGCGCGCCCGAATCGGTATTGCTCCAAACCGGCTCCCCCGACTCAGCGTTGAGGGCATGGATAAAAATTCCCTCACTGGGCCAGATGCCCGCAGCGAAGTAGACCGTGCCATCCACAATCACCGGCCCGCCGCGTGCTGGCCATTTTGAAATCATCGCCTCGTTGCCAAGCACCGATTGCTGACTCGGTCCGCCCCGATGCTTCCACAGCAGGCTGCCGTCCGCCAAAGCCAATACGTAAAGGAAGCCGTCATCACTGACCGCATAAACCCGATCGTGCCACAGGGCGGGCGCAAATCGAATGGGGCCCTCGGTGGAGAAGGTCCAAAGGGCTTGTCCGTTATTCAAATCGAGTGCGGTGATCTTGCCATCGACCGAGCTGCCAAAGACGACAACACTTCCGGAAGCAACCGTCTGCATGGCGCGATCAAACCGCATCCGCTCGCTTCGCGGCCAGGCGGGTCGTGGTTTGGCAGCCGCCTGGTAGGTCCAGCTCGACACCAGAGGCAACTCCAGTGGCTCCCCAACGGAGGCACTGCGGGCCGCATCCGCGCGAACCATGGGCCAATCGGCGGCGTGCAATTTGTGCCCAAGTACCAGCAACAGGAGAGTGCATGTGGTAAGCAACCGTTTTTTCATCGTAATAAACTCAGAGTAAAATGAAAATGAACCACTGACACGGAGAACACGGTCCTTCCTAATTTATCAAGAGAAGGACATTATTCTTGGTTCTATGTACTAATAATCCTCTGTACTGTAAATGTACAATTTGCGAGCACAGAGCACGAACTTCTTTAACGCAGAGGTGCAGAGGACGCTGAGAATCGCAGAGAACAGTATTTAAATCAACTCTGCGCACCTCTGCGTTCTCCGCGCCCTCTGCGTTAAATTTCATCCATCTCCATCACTTTAACTCGGGTACTGGTGAATCAAGTGCAACAGGTCGTCGACCTGCTCCGGGTTATCCAGGCCGATGGTCATCGCATCGAGCACGCCAGAACTTTGTGCAAACTGAATGCACTCTTTGCGTTGATCGACCAGTTGCCCTTCGCCAAATATTTTCATCCCAATCACTGCTTTGCCATTCTTCTTCGCGGTCCGCAATACCTGGGCAATTTGCTCGGGCGTGCCATCCATCTTGACTCCCTGAGGATTAAAGCGGGCCAAAATTACATCAACCCACGGCGAAACCGATGCCGTTTCCAAGGCGCCAAAATCGTGGCATGAAACGCCGACTGCCCGAACCTGACCCTTGGTTTTGGCCTCCTCGAGCACTTCCATGTAGGGTTCCAAGGATTGATCCCAGCTAGCCTTCTGCATGCAGTGCAGAAGGACGATGTCGAGATAGTCGGTCGCCAGTTCATGCCGGAATCTCTCCAGCGTCGCCTGGACGATCTGTTTGCGTTCCGACGAGCTGGCCTGTTCCTCGGGACCATCGTAGCGCCACCATATTTTAGTCAGGATGGCCACTTCTTCGCGCGGAATTGATCGCAGCGCTTCACGAAAATAAATGTGGCTGCCGTAGAGATCGGCCAGGTCGAAAAAACGAATGCCCCGATCGTAGGAATGGCGAAACAGAGCGACCAACTTTTCGAATCCCATCCTGGTTTGATTCGATTGTCGGTTCCCTCCATGCACACCCGTGCCCTGCCCGACCCGTGAGAGTTCAATACCGGTGGAACCAAGCGGCACTAGCGGCGGCGGTGGTGGCGTCGACGGAATTTCAGTCGCCTGCAGTTCACTGGCAGCAGCCAGGCCGGCCGCCACCCCAGCAGCCCGCCCCATAAAATTACGTCGGTCGATGGTGCTCATGATCCAATCCCTCCCTAAAAATGGTTCTCAAGGATTACCAAGCGATTCTTGAGTATATCATCCTAACCCGTCTATTTCATCCGTTTCTGCTACGGCGTGCCGGAACAGCGTTACTGCTTGTTTCAGCCTACGGGTGTCCGAGCATTTCTTGGTGGATATCTTTGCCTACGATCTCACTCCAGCGGGTCAGTACTTCACGCCACATGGGGCCTGGAACGCCATCTCCTATGGACGCCCCATTGAGGCTTGTGACCGGTGCCAGGCAGTAGGGAGTTGAAGGAAGCCACGCCTCTTCTGCATTGATCACGTCGTAGGTTTGCAGATCCTGCTCAAGCATGGGTATATTCATCGTCGCCAGAATTTCTTTGAGTACGGCTAGGCTGATGCCCCACAGGATGTTGTGGCGACGGGGTGAGATCACTTCTCCATTGCGATAAATGACAAAATTAGAACCGCCCGTTTCAGTAATATTTCCATCCACATCCAGAAACAGTGGCACCGCGGCTGGGTCGATCTGCTGGACTTCTTGCTGACCAATCCACATGTGCAGACGATTGCGGTGCTTGATCTTAGAGGAGAGACTCGCGGGGGGCCAATGGCGGGGAGCAGGTGTGATACAATTTACCCCACACTCAAACAAAGTTTTCCACAGCTTGAATCGTAACGGAAAGGTGTGCTGGACGTAGGTTGGTTGCAATGTGTCCGGCGTTCCGGCAGCCCCTGCGTAGGTGTGGTTTTCGCCAGCGGTGATATAATAGACCAGGCCTAATTCTGCGCTTGGTTCAAGTTGCGAGTTGGTTGCAATTAATTTTTCCGAGATGGCCATGCTCTTGGCGATCGGCACCGGTGGGGTGATGCGTGCATATTTGCAGGAGCGGTAAAACCGCTGGACATGGTCTTCGATGCGGTACGCCTGTTGATGAAAAGTGCGCAGAAAATCGGTGACCGACGCGCCGAGAACAATTCCCAGATCGTAAATCGGCAGTACGCACTCAGAAGCTGGGACGTATTGGCCTTTGAGATAGGCTATCGGTTCAGACATCGGTCTACGCTTTCATAGAAGGCTGGAATGCATTTCCGGCTTTGTCTTTTAGTGATCGTGTTCCACCTTGCCCGTATAGGGTGTGCCATCGATGGTCACACTCAATCGGCCCGTTGCCTCAGAATCGTGTAGTGCTTCGAATAGCGCGCTGGGCGGCGCTCGAAAATGTGATGCCTTTCCTTCCTGAGCCTCCACCGCATCAAGTGGGTAGGACTTGGGAGTGCCTTCGACGATCAGATTCATGGTGATCGACGTCGCAGCGACTGGCAGTGGTTCCATTTGCGGATCCAACAGATAGACCTCAAATGTTTCATCTCCATCGTTCTCGATCAGTTCGGCATGGTAGAGATGGTTCTTGCCCAACTCAATTAAATCGCCGCCGTGAGGTCCTTCATGGCTGTGCTCGTCATGGTCTGCATGCTCGTGATCACCGTGCTCATCATGGTCCGCATGCTCATCGTGCTCGTCATGGTCTGCGTGCTCGTGCTCACCGTGCTCATCATGGTCCGCATGCTCATCATGGCCATCATGGCCATCGTGGCCATCGTGGCCATCGTGGTCGTCGTGGTCGTCGTGATCATTGGCAGAGGATGCGGGAGTTTGCGGATTGGTCTCTGTGGGGGCACAGCCAATCAGCGCTGCAAAGCCAGCACTCACTAGAAAAACACCGTAAAAACAGTTTTTGGTCATGGATCATTCCTTTATTCTTCGAGTTCAATTTCAGTCAAATTCATTTGGATAATTCGTTCTCCTGCTTCACGTCCGAACTGCCAGAGCAACGCAGGACGGACAAAAAACTCCAACAACGTGCTGCTTAAAAGACCGCCGATAATGACCGTAGCCACCGGGTAGAGGATTTCTTTGCCCGACTCGCCGGCGGAAAGGGCCAGCGGCACCAGGCCAATCCCAGAAGTGAGGGCGGTCATCAAAACCGGTGCTAAACGCTCCTGGCCAGCGCGGACGATCATGTCCTTGGACCAGGTTTCACCCTCGTAGCGAACCAAATGTAGATAGTGATTCAGCAGCAAGATGCCGTTGCGCGAAGCGATGCCGCCTAGCGAGATGAATCCCACCATCGCCGCCACGGTCAAGGTCTGGCCGGTCAGTACCAGGGCCGCAACTGAACCGATGAAAGCCATTGGCAGAGCGACCATAACCTGTAGTGAAAAATTAGCCGAGCGAAAAAGTGTGTATAGCACCAGAAACACACCCAGCAGAGAAATCATGAACAATATCCCAATCACCCGACTGGCCGACTGCTGACTTTCGAACTGGCCGCCGTATTCCACAAAATAACCTGATGGCAACGAAGCGATCACCGGCTGCTGACGCGACTGTATCTCCTCGACCACGTCCACCAGACCACGACCCGAGACGTTGCACTGAACCACAATCCGTCGGCGAACTTTCTCCCGATTGATCGTGTTGGGGCCCGAATCGATATAAATGTTGGCCACGGTGGAAAGAGGGGCTGTGCCGCCGCCTGGCAGTTCTATTGAAAGTCGACGTAGCGCTTCGAAATTTTCACGGTATTGTTCATCCATGCGAACTAGCAAGTCAAAGGTCCGCTGGCCCAACAACACTTCTGAAACGACTTCGCCGTTCATCGCCGTGGCAATCATTTCATTGATACTGGCGGGGCGTAAACCATAAAGCTCAAGCTTGTCACGATCCAATTCGATCCGCAATTGGGGAATTTCAATTTGAGGTTCCACCAGCAAGTCCTTGACTCCTTCGACCTGCTCCATGGCGGCTGCCATTTCCCGCGCCTTGGCCCGTAGAATGTTCAGGTCATCACCATATATTTTAATGCCCACCTGCGCTTTGACTCCTGAGAGCATATGAGAAATCAGATGTGCAATCGGCTGCTCGACCGAGATGACGATGCCTGGAATGTCGCTCATCGCTTGACGTATTTCATCTAGCACTTCCCCACGACTTAAAGCGGATTCGGCATCAAAGCTGATGATCATTTCGGTCACATTGACCCCTTCTGCATGTTCGTCGAGTTCCGCCCGTCCGGTCCGCCGGGAAAACGCCTCGACTCCTTCGATATGCATGAGGCGCTGCATGACAATTTCAGAAATTTCATTCGACTTACGTAAGGAGGTACCTGGAGGCAGGATCACATTGAGTTGGGCCACTCCTTCATTAAACGGCGGTAGGAAATCTCGTTCCAGGCTGGTGAGAAAGAGCAATGCAATGGCCACCCCAACGGCAGCCAGCATCAGCATGGTTCGAGAATAACGGAGACTGGTACTGATCGCCACGCCTGCCAACCACTTGAGGAATCGCAGCAGAGGACCATCCTGGTTGTGCTCCATGAACCGGGCCTTAGAAAGAAACCAGTAGCACAGGATCGGCGTGAGTGTGAGCGAGACCAAGAGCGACGAGAGGATGGAGACAATGTAGGCTACCCCGAGAGGAGCAAAGAGCCTGCCTTCCATGCCTGAGAGGGCGAACAGGGGAATGAAGACTAAGACTACGATCATGGTCCCAAAGACGATCGAATTTCGAATCTCACAGCTCGCCTGAAAAACAACCAACAAGGCCGGCTTAGGATGGGGGCTGCCGCGGTTCTCTTTCAAGCGGCGGAATATATTTTCTACATCGACGATGGCATCGTCGACTAATTCTCCAATCGCCACCGCCAGACCACCCAGGGTCATCGTATTGATCGATAAGCCAAAAGCGGAAAAGATAATGGCGGTGATGCCAATCGAGAGGGGGATCGCGGTCAAGGTAATAAACGTGGTACGAAAATTCATCAGGAACAGAAACAGAATAACAACAACCAGGATTCCTCCATCTCGGAGCGCTTCAACCACATTCTCAATAGCCCGGTCGATAAAAGATTTCTGCGAATAGAGTTCGGGTTGTATCCGTATATCTTGGGGCAGCGAAGTTGATTTTTGCAAATCTTTCAAGGCAGCAAATATTTCATTGGTAACCCACCGGGTATCGGCATCGGGCTGCTTATTCACCGTGAGAATCACCGCAGGCCCACCGGAGAAATAGTTGAGAATTGGGGGTTGAGGGTTGAGGATTGAGGAATTTTGGACTTTCTTTTCTTGTCTCTCAACACTCAACTCTCCACTCTCCACTCTCTTCACATAGGCCGAACTGTCGCCCCGTTTGACTTGGGGGCCTTCGATGACGCGGGCGACTTGCTTAAGCAATATGGAACGGCCATTGCGATTGGTGACGACGACCTTTTTCAGATCGTCCACCGATTGAATCCGGCCCAGTGCCCGAACTAAAAATTCGTTGGGGCCTTGTTCATCCAGATAGCCCCCGGTGGCGTTTTCATTGCTTTCAGCGCAAGCCGTTTTGACCTCCTCCAGGGTGATTCCATACCGAAGCAAGGCATGGGGGTTGACCAATACCTGAAATTGCATACGACCGCCTCCCATGGTAAAGACTTGCGAGACTCCGGGAATGGTCAACAGTCGCTGCCGCACCACCCAGTCGGCCAGCGTGCGGACTTCCAACGGTGAAGTCACCCCGCCTTCGCTCCACATACCAATCATGAGGATCTGGCCCATGATGGATGAGATGGGCGCTAACTGAGGCTTGACCCCCACTGGCATCCGATCGGCAACCAGTTGCAGCCGTTCCATCACGATCTGCCGATCATTGTAGATATCGGTGGACCAATCAAATTCGACATAGATGATCGAGATACCGACCCCCGAAGAACTGCGAACTGCTTCGACTCCGTTGGCCCCATTAAGGGCGGTTTCCAAGGGAAAAGTGACCAGCGCTTCAACTTCCTCCGGGGCCAGCCCCGGTGCTTCGGTCATGATGACCACCCGAGGCCGGTTGAGGTTAGGGAATACGTCAATGTCCATATTCAGCGCAGCCCAAGTGCCGTAACCGATCAAGAAAACCGAAAAGCACACGACCAGAAATCGCTGACGCAAGGCGAAACGTATGATGGAGTTTAACATCAATGCACATGTCCTGCATGGGGATCGACGCCTCCGCCCGATTTGTTCTTCAGGGCGATTTGCAACTGGTGTGCATCGGTCATGGCGATGGTGTCACCGGGAAAAATGGCTCCGTCGTTGGCGATGACAACCGAATGTTGGTCTTGGTATTCCACATGCACAGAGACTCGATCAAAATGGTCACCGTTCTGTTGGAACACGAAATATTCCAACCCTTCTTTGGCCACTGCATCGACTGGCAGTACGATACGATCTTGCCATTGTTCAACTGGCACATGCAACTGCATCCGCTGTCCAGGACGATACTTCCAGGTGGTGAAACGGTGGCCATCGGCTGACTCACTCTCTAGAACCACTTGGTTCGTCAGATCGACGTAGAACCGCAGGGAGCGCGAATCGAGTTCCACTTCATTGTCGACGTATGCGATGTTGAGCCCGTCGATCCTATCGGTCTGCTCTGCATTCCCCTCAGGAGTTGCAGCAACCGACAAACCTTCCCGGGCCGCCTGAACCAGTTCCGTGGCATCTTGTTCGAAGGCCCGTCCTTGGATGTAGAGTCGTTTGAAATCGGTGAGCATGCAGAGCGAGTCGCCGGCGTTTACGAATTGGCCCGGCTGAACATCCAAACGCTGAACCACAAAAGCGCCTTCCGTCCCATTCTCGCGGGACGAACGATGATCTGGCGAGTCACCATTGCGTGGCTGGTCGGGAGCGTGGACCATAAAATTTTGCAGCAACGTTCGCTGCTCAATGATGTGGTCAATTTGTGATTGGCTGAGACTATGCAGCAGTAAGCTCTGCCTTTTGGCATCAATCGCCGCGTCGATTTTTTGTTGCTCGTACTTTCGTTCCAGCAAACGCTTACCAGGAATAGCACCGGAAACCGAAACTGATTCCAGACGCTGTATTTCACGCAACACCACATCTCTTTCGGCAACCGCCTGGAGAAATTCGCTCTGTAGGCGGACCAGGTCTTCGTGCGTCATCCGCAGATCAAATAGAGTTTGGCCGGTTTGCACTGTTTCGCCAGCAATGGGATAAATTCGTGTCACCCGACCGCCCAGGGGTGCCGTGACTTGAACCTGAGAGCGTCCAGGCCGGGTGGTCACCAGCGCAGGGAAGGTGACTCGGCGTGTGAAAGATTGCAGTTGGATCTGATCCGTTTTGAGGTCCAAGTTTTTACGCGCTTGAGGTGATAGTTCAATCGATAAAGTTTCATCGTGGACTGAATGATCGTGGCCACCCGCCGGTTGGGCATGGTTATGGCTGTCACCTGGATCGTGACCTGCAAGCGTTTGCTCTTGAGCAACATCTCTCTGCAAAAACTGCTGGGCAACAGGCAGCCAGCGATCTCGGTTCCATGCGGCGACGGCAATAATAATTGCAATTACGACAACGAAGCTCCCGGTTAGGGCAGATCGGAATTTCGACAGGTGAGTGGTCACGACAATTCTCACAGGTTCAATAAGCGTTTGAAAATCTCAACAATGGACTACTGAATTACTGTCGGCTAAAACTGGTAGGTTCGAAAATTCTGTGAGCTTCGATAAATGTCCTTCACTCACAGGGGTGACACCGACAGTCGTTCGGCATGAACGTTGTTAGCGTGTAAACTTCCTCGAACGATTGTCGATGCCATCTGAAAACATCTACAAACCCACCGTGATACTAGATGTGGCAGTACTATGATCTGCCAGAAACGCATCAAATTAAGAAGACACCTAAGAGAAAGTGAACCCGTTCCTGCGCATTGTCCGCAAACGGATTCCGTGTGCCGTCAGTTCGAGCGGTGTCGATCGTCGCTGCCTTGATAGCGCAAAGATTTTTTGGCAGGCTCCCGACAAGAAGACCGTTCGAACCTAAATCCCTCAAAACCAAACGGGGTAGAGCTGGGGGGAAAGTACAGTGAGTGCACAACCCGTTGCAAGGTTGCTTGCTACCGGGATGAACTTGTTCCTGGGAGATGGCCTGCTGTACTTCGCACGCATGTCCGGTGCATCGATCGATACCGTTGCGCTTATCCGATCCGAACGCATGGCAGTCCACACTTGCGGCAGCAGATTCCAGCTCTGCATGGGCACAAAGGTACACGTGACTGCCGTGCCCACCATGACCAACGTGCCCACTATAACGGACGTGCCCAGAATGCTCACGATGACCCACATGATCCTGATGAAACGCACAGCCAAACGCTGTATGCAGCAGCAGGGGCAGTACCAGTATATTGGAGACAATGCGTTTCATGGTTGAGTAAATTATTGCAGCCCCCCGATAGCAATCAAGGTCAAGTTCCCCGCAAATGGGTCACTTTCAACAAAATGCTTGCACATTGCACACCCTGTTCGGTTAAAAAGGGCTGCTGAAGACCACATGCCGTCGCTCCGCGACTCAAACGATTTGTACGAGCATCCCTGGGACTAAAGTCCCAGGCTATCACATGCCACCGCTCCGCGGTTCAAATAGGGTGTCAACCATCCAAGCAAAACATGAGTCGCAGAGCGACGGTGTCCGATAACCTTGGGTTTCAACCCAAGGAACTGTCCACTCAAACGGGAGTCGCGGAGCGACGGCATGCGCTAGCATCGGGTTTCAAACCAAGGAACCGACTGCTGAAGACCACAGATTAGAAAACATCGAGATCCTGACTCTGACGTCCCGAGTTCGATAAACTGTTACCCAGCAACTGTCCTTCGATTTTAATGGCTGCCAGCCATAACTCGCGCAGAGAATCCAGGTAAGCCAAGTTGGTTTGAAAGAAGGTCCGTTGGGCAGTGATTAAATCGATCACACCGAACTCTTCAGCCTGATAGCCAGCACGTATCAATTCTAAAGAACGCTGAGCGCGCGCCAGGATCCCACCATCTCCTGAATATTGTTGTACCTGATTGCGAGCGCTTTCATACCTTTGAAAGGCCTTGGCAAGACGGGATGTGATATCCAGCGCGATCCGCTCGGCTGCCCGCTGAGCAGCGGTTGCATTCGCCTGAGCCCGACGGATTCCTCCCTGGTTACGATTCCACAGTGGGATCGCCATTTGGACTTGCAGGTTACCAATCGCATCTGCAGAAGCATCGTCGTAAGCAGCTCCACCTTGGACGGTGACATTGGGACGTACTTGGGCAACCGCGCGCCGGATTGACCAGCGTGTCTCTTCGATATTGGCCATCGCCACTGCCATTTCCGGACTTTCTTTCAGGATTTGAGCCAGTGTTTCTTGCCACGTAATCTCAATAATCTCTGCGTTGAGAGTGCCCTCCAAAAACTGGGGTTCCATCTCGGGGGTCCCCATGACGGCAGTCAAATGACGCCAGGCCTGGTTTTGTTTGTTCTGTGCATTTTGCAGAAATATCTGTGCTGAAGCAGCCTCTACTTGAGCCCGTAAAGGATCCGCCTCGCTTACTTCTTCCGCGCGAAAGAGTGCATCGGCCGCTGCCACTCCCTGCTTGCCAATATTGACCAATTCTTCAGCCAGACTTTGGCGTTCTTGAGCTATCAATACCTCATAATACCCAGAGCGAACATCGGTCAACACTCGGAGCCGCATGATGCTCCATTGGCTTTGTGCTTCCTGCACCTGCCAGGAGGCCACCTGACGATTGAGCCTCAGTTTGTTGTTAGTGATAAATTGTTGAGAAAGATAACCTCCCTGCTGGCCAGCTTCTCCTTCACTGCCCACTTCGTTGCCGCTGTAGCCTACCTGGATATTAGGTGCCAGACCGACCTGCAACCAATTTCCACGTGCTGCAGCCACCTGAGCCGAAGCTTCTGCTAGCGCCGGACTGTTGGCCAAAGCAATCGACTCCACGGCAGCCAAGGTTAAGGCGGGATCGCTCGGAAACGACTCCAAATGGCCAGGTACGGTCTCGGGGGTTTGGGTGGTGGTAATTTTTCCGGGTGTCAGTTCTTCCTGAAAGACGACAGGCCGAATCTCCGGTGATGCATGCTTGTCTGCTGGCTCCACACCTTCCGCGACCGTAGTAAATGGGTCGACCGTAGACTCCGCACGTGACTGCCATAGCGGATTGCTCCCGTGGCAGCCACTGCCCAGTGCCAGCATTGCTAGTATGATTAACCGATTCATGCTCATCTTCCTTGATGGAGCCAAGGCGAACAACTGTTGAAATTTACCTGAATACAAGCACGACGCGCAAGCGAGTAAATCCCTATCTGCCACCCTTAAGTCCGTTATCGTCAAGCGTGTCTTAAAGCGGCCACGATTTCTGTCCTGGCAGCCTGCCAACCGGGTGCCAGCCCTGCCAGCAACCCCACCATCATGGAAACGATGGTCCCCTGAATTGCGAGTAACCAGGAAGGCTGAAAAGAAAGTGTCACCCCTTCCGCCGCAATCGACAGACCACACCACCACAGGGTGGCCAAGCCAAAACTAATTCCCAAAATGCCTCCCAACAGGCTCAGCAGTAAGCTTTCGGTTACGACCAGACGAAATATCTGAAATGGTCGAAAGCCGATGGTTTGTAAAACCGCGTGCTCACCAATACGATCCTGAACTGACATCACCGTAGTAGTAGCCACCAAAGACAGCACCAATCCGACGCACGCATAGCCTAGCCAATGGATGAATCCAATCAACTCTGCCAGGTCCGAGAGCGTGTCGGCCTGGAACATGCCCTTGGTCCGTGTGGTGGTAGCTACCGGGCCGCTGTGAAATAATGCATCGATGTCTGCTGCGACCTGGTCCACATCGACTCCCTGGTTCAAGTGCACCTCTAACTGGGTCACCATGCCAACGTCGTTTTTCCCACTTCCCCGCTGCTGCCCTTTGGCTCGCTGCAAGAAGTCGAGATGGGTAAAAATAAGATTGTCTTCCGCGGCAACCTCAGATCGAAACAGGGCTCCGACGTACACCGTAACACCACCGATCGTGAACTTTTGTCCCGGAACAATTCCTCTCCGCTGAGCAACGTCATAACCGACCAGCGCCGCGTCTTGTTGTCCTTCAAAGGCGGACCAGTTACCCTGCAACAGGGTGAGCTGGCGAACCGTTTTCAACAGTTCTGGTGGCAGGCCCTGGAAAACAATCGCATCGAGACTGGCACGACAGTTGTTGGTAAAAACTTTGATCGGGACCACCTGGCGAACACCTGAAATTTTTTCGATTTGTCGGCCGTAGTCTTGAGGAAGCCGGCTACTTTGCGGACAGAAACGATTCTCCTGAAATACGATGAGCGTATTCCCTGCATGCGATTCCGAGGTCAGTTCTGACAAGCCTTGTTGTACCGAACCGACCACACAAAACACCAACAAGGCCACCGCCGCACCACTGACGGTCAGTAGACTGCGGGTGCGATGTCGCCAAAGACTTTTGGCGATGTAGGGAATCAAACGAACCACGGTCAGGCACTCCTGTATGAACGAATCTGACTGATTAGGCTCTTCGGACTCGTTGGAGTATCTTCCTCGGTAACTTGTAGTTCTTGGAGTTGCCCCTTTTCCAAGCGAATCTGGCGTGGAGCTAGCGCACCGGCCTCGGGATCGTGCGTTACCATAAGCAGGGTCATCCCCAATTCTTGATTGACTCGTACTAATAATTCGAGAATCTGGAGAGTTGCACTATCGTCGAGGCTGCCGGTCGGTTCATCGGCAACCACCAGCGTGGGAGCGGTCACAATAGCGCGTGCCACCCCAACCCGTTGTTCCTGGCCACCCGACAGTTGCCGCGGATAATGGTTGGCCCGGTTGCTCAAGTCCACCGCTTGCAGAGCAATTTCAACCCGCTTGCGCCTTTGGGCAGCCGACATTTTCAGCAACATCAAAGGCAATTCCACATTCTCATAGGCCGTTAAAACGGGAATCAGATGGTGAGTCTGAAATATGTAACCCACATGGGCTGCGCGCCAGTCAGCCAAGCGGCTACGCGACAATTGGGTGATATCGGTTCCTTCGACCAGGATGTGGCCAGAGGTAACAAAATCGATACCCGCCACCGCGTTGAGCAACGTGCTTTTACCCGATCCACTGGCGCCCATGAGCGACACGAAATCGCCTTTCTCAATGTCCAAGCAGACACCATCCAAGGGACGGATCGTCTCCTCCCCGTTGGCATATTCTTTGCAGACATCTATTAATTCTACCAGTGACATGTGTTGGTTCCTCTACTATCATCGGGATCTCTATCGGGATCGAATCTGTACACCTAAATCCAGTCTGTTTCGATTTCGATAGCGATAGTGATTAATTCGCATTTGGTTTCCTCGTAATTCTTTCCCCTGTGCCCAATGTTCTATCTTCTCCGGTAATTCGAATGCGCACCGATTCCTGTAACCCTTCTCTGCCGGCGACGATCAATTTGTCCATAGGCGAGATGCCCTGAGTCACTTCCACCAGAGCCTCGGTTCCCGCCTGCCCAAGTTGCACCGGCTGACGTTGGGCTAATCGAGTTTCCAAATTTGCCAGCCATACATAGTTGCCATTTTCCCCTTCGTTGACCAAGGAACGCGGAATCAATATTCGCAATGGTTCATTATCGATCGATGGGTGCTGCTTATCTGACTTCACAACCGTCGGTGCCAAAAAGATTGCCTGCGCCAGCATTTCCGGTTTGATCACCTCAGGTGGAGACTCAATGGCCACTTTCACTTGCAAAGTATTTTTCTGAATGTCGGCCCAAGTCGTGACTGAAATTACCTTACCGGTAATCGAATCCGATAGGGCCGCAGTTTGTATTTGCACTTCCTGCCCCAGTTGTACCAAGGGCACGTCCTCCAAGCGGACATCCACACGTACCTGGAGCAACGACGGATCGTACATGCTGACCACCGCACTGGAGCCCTGGGGCGAATGGGGATCGAGACCCGTCAGCCGTTTACCAGGACTGGCCAGCAAACGCAGAATGCATCCTGACATGGGAGCTTTGACTACCATCCGATCGAGTTGCAGCCGGGCTGTTTCGACCATAACCTGCACCTTGGCCACCCGTGCCTGAGCCGCCATCAGGCCGGCTTGTGCCGCTGCCAAACTGCGATGTTCTTCAGTCATCAACTCCAATTCTTCCTGACGTGCTGAGCATTTATTTTGCAACGCCTCCTGCTGAACTTTGAGCGTTGGCTCACGTGCCTGGAGCTCTGCGATCGTATTGTTGGCTACGGCTAGTTCTGCCTCGGCTGCGCGTAATACTTGGCCAGACACAGCATCTCCCGCACGCTTTTTTCGAACCAATGTGTACTGAGCGAGCGTCCGGTGCATCTGGGCAGCTTGTAAGGCAAAGGGCAGTTGAGCCAGTTCCTGACTAATCTGGGCCAACTGGGCCTGAGCATCTGCCAAAGCCACCTGAGAGCGAGTGGGATTGTCGAGTCGAATCTTTGCCGCAGTCAGCATCGCCGTTGCCTCGACGACCTCCGCTTGGCGAAGCTGAAGATCTGCCTCGGTCTGGCGTAATGCGAGTTGCGAATCGGTGTCGATGAGCGTGGCAATCTTGTCGCCCACGGAAACCGATTCGCCTTCCACCACGTGCAACTGACCAATCACTCCCGAAGCGAGTGAAGAAACTACCGTGAGTGTGGGGCGTGGTTCAATCCAGCCAGCTGCCTGGAACAGGGGAGTCCCCTCCTGCTGCACCTCAGCTCGAGTGACGAGCACGGGCATCACCGTTACCGGATGAGAGGGCAAGAAACTCTCACGAGCAGCCCAACCAAACAAACCGGCAAAAGCTATCAGAATACTCAAGGGCATCCCATAACGGGTCAACCACACACGGCGTCCTCGATAAGGTGTTACCGTCGGCGCAGAGCGATCTGCCGCCAGTTGGCTAAGGTCCACCTCTACTGGACGCTCTTGATCTTTAGGTAACGATGTTTCTTTCACTAACACTACACTCCTCTAATTCCTTCTACGATAGGTAACCGCATCGCTTTGATTGCTGGCGGAATCGAACCAATCACTCCCAACACGAGGGCCGTGGCACAGGCGATCGAGATTCCTACGCTGTCGACTCGTAGCACAAATGCACCCATGGTAAAACGTACGGCGGTGCCATGAACCCAAAATAACCCCAACAGGCATGCGATCAGTGCACCACAGGCACTAAGCAGCACACCTTCCTGAATGAGTGACAACATAATTGCAATTCTTCGAAAACCGAGCGCTTGCAATGTGGCCAACTCACGCATCCTTCCGACCACCGCACCGTACATCGTATTCATCCCGGCAAAGACTCCTGACCCGGCGACTAAACAGACCACCACCCAGCTAAGGATGCGAACCGGCTTGTAGTGTTGTTGCAGCGAAGCATAATAGGCCGTTTCAGAAACCGCCTTGAGCTCCAAGTCGACTCGCTCTTTGCAAAACAGATCAATTTGCGCCAGTAGAGCGGGCGACTCCATTCCTAGAGCAACCAGGCTGATGTCCTGACGCCTGAGGGCTACTTGCAAATCCTCCAGCGGACACCATAGCTCAGAATCAAATGCCGAACCGCCCGCAGAAAAATGGCCACTCACGGTCCACTGCCTGCCATCAAACGTGACGGTCTGACCAATTTCCAGGTCCTGGGTACCACAGCCCATTTTGGAATGGGCCAAACGACCAACCATAATCTCACTCGACTGCGGCCAATGGCCTGCGACCAGTTGCACTTGTTTACGCAACAACGGGGCTGTCGTAGTGACACCTCGCACCAGCCCTAATCCTTGCATGCCGTTGTTATCCACGGTAATCCGTGTTCCCAGATAGAGCTCTGGTGAAACATAGGACACTCCATACCGAGTGCGTATTCCGCGCACACTCGCTGACAATAACGCCGGAGTTCTCGCGGCAATCGAAGAATTTTCGATATCCGCCCCCGCCGAGAGTGCGACCACCAGTGCAACATCCGGATTGCCCGAAGTAGCCAAGGAAGATTCCAACCCACGGATGAATCCCACCACTACCAACACCAACAGCACCACCACACCGAGCCCCAACAGAGTCAGCACACTGCGCGATGTGCGTCGAAATAAATTCCGCACGCCGTAATCCCATGGTAGAAATCGTATCATCACTTACCTCCGTATATACACACCATCCGCAATCAAAGAAATATTGGCACTTTCATCCTTGATCACGCGACCTTTCACGACCAGCATGTCCGAGTCAGAAAACCCCAGCAATTGTTGGGAATCAATGGACAACGGATATCCGTCTTGGTCAAGTATTTTCACCAACATGGTACAGGCCGCTCGCTCGGAAGCACAACAATCGCCTGTGCAAATTTCATCGTCACCAGTATCTTCTCCATCGCTCACCAACGACATCGATGCGTCGAGCAGGGTGAATGCGGCCAACCCTTCAATGCGATCACTCACTCGGCCCACGACAACCAATTCCTGGTCCTGTTCGGCCTCTTCACGGGCAGCAATGACACCCATCACGCCAGCAGGCTCTTCCTGTAATTCGTATTGGGCCCGATCATACGATACGGCCTGGCCAGTTAAAATCGGTTTTTCGATGTCGGCCGACTGGCCACAGCCTAGAATCATGCCAATGGGCAGCAATAATAAGATCAAAATTCTATTTCGCATGGGGGTATCTCCTATTGTTGATAATTAGCGGGGGTGCCTGGCGGGACGATGGGGGGCAGTTGCTTGTGATTGGAGTTGACTCAGTGTCCCCTGAGGACCACTGATCAAGACCGCATGACTTCCTCCTTTTTCGACCGCTTCCCAGATGCTCCAGGGAGTAATCTTAGCCTGTGGCTGAATGGTCACGATTAATTTTTTTGCAGATCGCTCAACTTCCACTTTACTTACGCCCTGAAGTGCAACCAACTGCTTGATAATTCTCTGTGCGCTCAATTCGCTGCTCATTTCCTCAACAATCACTGAAGTTAAAGGCAACGTTTGAGAATTGCTTGGTTTTGAGTCAACGCAACTATATTCGTAAGCCCCCATCGGTCCGACGATACGCAAGGCACGATTTTTTGCCTTCTCGACTGCCTCAGCCAATTGGCGGAGCGAAAGGGATCGTCCCTGTTGTGAGGTAATGGTAAGTGTTTTGGTCTTCACCGAAACACTCACTGACTTCACTCCAGGTACCGTGTACAATTTGGCTGCAATTTTACGTGCACAGCTTTTGCAGTGCATTTCCTCCACAACTATCGATGTTTTGCCCTTGCCAGCACGAGAGCCTTGGGTGGACCCCGCCCTCTGCACCTGAACACTCAAGGTGAACAGCAGCAGAATAGCACACACGATTTCCTTCCGATGGATATGCATCTTCAAATTCCTTTCGATGGGATTCGCCGGCGTTCATTTTCCGCTGGGGAAACAAGTAAGCGGGTAACATGTACGTCTCGCCAGTGGTCAACACGAATAGGACCGTATTGGTTCCCTGACATTGACAGATCGGAACAAAGTTGGTGGAAACCCTATCCACCCTACGAATTGGCTAGACAGCCTGCGGCAAGAGCGCGCTCACAGAGCACTGTTTGCCAGAAAAGCAGATTGCTTAAAGGAGAAAGCGACAGAGTGCCGCGCAAAACTCATGAGAACCCAACAAAAGGATCAGCTCCGAATTACCTATCCGGCGCAGGCCATTACAGTCTAAGCCATTATAATCTAGGCCATTACAGTCTAGGAATGTGCAGGCACTAACACTCGATGTCCTCATAATGGTCATGTTGATCCATGACCTCAGCATACGAACCGTAGGAGCAGCCTCAACCAACAACTGCGGTTGTGAAGGCTGTTGTTTGCAGCACTCCCAAGGGCAAGGACAGCCAGATGGCTCTGGGCAATCATCCGTTTGAAACTGCAAACCTCTGGCCCCTGGACATGAGCGCAGCAAAAACGGGCACTTTGTCTTTGATGATCTTGCCCGGTGCTGACAGACTCGCTGACAGACTCGTTGGCAGACTCGCTTGCATCTGGCAAATCTTGAATGCTGGCAATCGTCTCCCCGTTGCAGGCTAACCTGGTCCAAGCCATTTAGTTCCGAAACATCACCTGGCAAGGCCCCATGTCCTACTAAAGTGCAGCAGACATGGGCACGCACACCAGTTTCTGCACAGCAAAGTGCCACGCAAACCCAAGCCAGGCATTTGGTCAACGGATATCCTCTGCCAAGCATTACAAACAACCATTCAAACGAGAAAGGGGGAAACGCCTCCGTACTTTATCTCGGATATTCCGACAATCTCACTTGAACTGATTTTTTACGTCATGTCAATAGATCGGGACATTCAAAGACTGAAGACCACCGCCTGAAGGCGGTGGGTTCGCCGACAGTCGGCTAAAGCCCGACTTTCTGGTTGTGGCTTACTTACCGCAATCGCCACGAAGTGGCGAAAGCATCTAGCCGTGGGGCGTGAGCCC
>JBDOMT010000316.1:0-4711 GCA_039831705.1 Pirellulales bacterium
CCTGGCGAAACTCTTAAACCCTTGAATCAGTCCTTCTACCTCTATAGACTGTATTTCTAGGACCGAAATCAAATTTCCTATCAGTATCAGTCGATGTCCGTGACGAGCGGCCCAAACTTGGCGGTGCGTCGATTGGATACTTCGCCTCCGTCCCGAATGGCCGTTTATAATTCCTATTCGCTGCGAAAAGGTGAAAAGCCATGCCAGTTCTTAGCACTAAATTTTATCGGAAAAGTAAATTGAAGCCTACCCGTGTATACGTTGAAACTGGTTCATATCGCGGCGACGGGATAGAACATATGCTGAACCACTCTCAATATGAGGAGGTGCATTCCATCGAATTGGCTGAACAATGGTATGAGCATTGCTGCCTGCGTTTCAATGACGAACCACGTGTGCACACGCATCATGGAAACAGTAAGTCCAAACTCCCGGAAGTCACAGGGAACTACGATGCACCAATAACTTTCTTCCTCGATGGGCATTACTCCGGGCGGGCCGAGCAATGGGGAGACGAGGAAACCCCATTAATCCAGGAGCTTGAGTTTATCGCAACGAGGCAATGTGCCGGTGATATAGTTATTGTTGATGATTGTCGCATGCTTGGAAAGATGGGTGAATCGGGTAGCGAGGGAAACGACCTGTGGCCAGCTATGACGTACGATTGGCGGCATATCACGCACGAGAGCATCCGGGCCAAACTGCTTGGCTTCGATATGATGGATAACGCTGATGGAGATTATACTGACGGTGCTAAAGATCAGCTTGTTTTCTTTCTACCTACTAATAAGCGAAGCATTCCAGACCCGCGCCGACCGCTTGTCCCCGGGGATTCCCGTTCTTTAATTGATTCTTCATTGTTTACGCTGAGTAAGGGGAAAGGGACTTGGGAGAGCTGGAAGCAGCGGGGACGCTCGATCCTGCGCGCATGGAAGCTTCGCTTGCACAAGTTCCGATTCGAGCGAGCAAAGCGATCTTGGTTGACGGCAAGTCAACCCAGTTCACAAACTCGCTCTGGAAAGCGGACCGAAGAGGTGTTGCGTGGTCCTACTCTTGTCATTAGAGAGAGGGATGTGGGCTTCTTTTCTTTGTACCTACAAGTGATCAACACGCTTATCTGCGTTGATAAGCAGCGGTTTCAATGCTCTGTCCATGTCGATTTGGGAAGCAAGCAATCGTATTACTGTGGCGCCAACAGCTGGCTGGATTTCTTCGAGCCGATCCTGGATCAGACACATGCTGTATCTGAACTTCAGTTGCGGAAGGTAGACAGGGACTTTAACAAACGAATTCGAGAGATGCTGTATTGGGACGCTTACGGCAGCATTTACAAGAAGGATGACTCTCTATTCTGGACCGGGTCCTATTATCCACAGTTCAACCATGAGTCCGCCGCGTTTCACATTGGCCACATGGATGTCCCGAACGCGCGGGAAAGAGAGACCGCGGCAAGGATTATCTCAAAGTGTATTAGGCCGAACAAAAAAACTCAAAATGAGTTGGACCAGTTTGTCGCGCGGAGCCTGAAAGACCACTTCGTCATCGGCGTCCAGTTCCGGGGTAGCGACGCTAGAGTGGATGATAAGCGACGCATACCTACCTACGCTGATTTCATCCGGAGAATAGATGTGGAACTGGCAAAGCGACCAACCGACGAAGTCGTCATTGTTGTCGCCAGCGATGAACAGAAGTTCGTGGACACGATTAAGACTAGCTATGAGAAGGCAACGGCCATTGGCGCGGTGCGCCACGAGGAGGAAGGCAATTATGCGGGCAGTGGGCCTCTGAAGTTCCTGATGCCGCGATTCATTCAGAGAGACAAAAAGGGCGCTCTGAAAGGAGCTGTCCTGGACTACCTTGTCTTGTGTCACGCCAATATCCTTATCCATAACTTGAGTAGCTTGAGCAACGCCGCCTTGCTAACGAATCCGGATATGGAAAGCATATTGATTGGTAGCCCTCTTCTTAAAGCATGAACATGGGCTGCAATATTCATCAGCGCCAAATGCCACAGAGCAACCCCGCCTACCTCAGCGGCGACGTACTGGCGGGGATCAGAGGGGGGGGATTTCAGAATCCGTCTGGAAAAGGTGTGTTATCCAGACACATTTCCCAACATGGAAACACGCTCGTAGGCCGGAACAGCTCGGGTCACCAGTTCAACCCCGGCCCTGTCCACCATTACTTCCCCTAACCCAATTCACCCCGACAGGATCGGTTTCCATGCATTGGAAGATTTTTTTTCAATCATTGGAAATAGGATCGCCGAGTTGTACTCGGCCTAGGAAGTGCGGTTTCAAAAATGGGGTTGGCTCACGGATGATAATGTGTTGCAAAGTGGCGATAACAACCAGATTGACGAGCGTCACGCTGAGCGTTATCGGATGAGGGTAGCGTCGGGGCGGTGGTAGCTGCCGATGTTCATTGGGCCGAAATGGTCGTCTAAGTCGTTATTTGCCTATTGCCAATATTTGGAAACAAATTTTGCCGTTTCGCTTGATACAATATCTTGGAAATATGCGTCAATTTTAAGCTGGAAGCAAAATTGTTCTGTTCCGCCGCTTTGTGAAATGAGAGGTTTACTGCAATGAAAGTACTCTTTGTAAACTACCTTGATTTTGAAGGCACCAGCGGAATACATGTGTTTCACTTGCTCAATGCGTTGGAGGAGCAGGGGGTCGACTGTACCGTCGCGGTGCCGAACAGGCCGGAGAGCGTAAGTTGCTTCGGCACCCCGAAATTCAAAGCGATCTCCTATAATCAGGCGATAGAGGAGCTCGCTCCTTCAGGTGACTTGGATTTGGTGCATTCCTGGGGCCCGCGGGAAATCACCCGGCGTTTATCACTCTCGGTCGCCAAAAAAGCGGGCATCCCGTATGTGGTGCATATTGAAGACAACGAGGAAAATATAACTGCGAGATTCCTTGGGGTCGAACCGCAGAAGATGTCCTGGTGGCATCTTTTGAAGCTGGCCCAAAATAAAAGATCAATTAACGTTTCCCATCCGCGCCGTTATAAAGAATTCATGGCCAATGCGCTTGGGATCACCTCAACCTGGCATAAGCTGGAAGAGTTTTCGCCGCCGGGAAAGGAGTTTTTAGCCTTTTGGCCTTCGTGCGAGCCGGAGTTCTTCGATATTTCATATACCCCATATCCAGAGCTGCGGAAGCAATATCATGTAAGTCCGGAAGAGATGGTGATCTGTTATGCCGGCAATGTTCACATAGTGAACCGGGAAGAGATTGCCACACTCTACGAAGCCGTGCCGCTGGCGCGCGCGCAGGGGCTACCACTTAAGCTTGTCAGGTCTGGAATCGGGGATCAGTTGTTGCCAAAAGAGCTGACCGATATGGCCGAAAAAGGCTGGGTTGTTAATGCGGGATATCTGGCCGGAGCGGAGATGGTCCAGTTTATGCAACTGACCGATGTGCATGTCCAGCCCGGCAAGCCGGGACCGTATAATGATTACCGCTTCCCCAGCAAACTGCCGATGTATTTGGCCAGCGGGCGTCCCGTGATCATGCCCGACAGCAACCTGGCGGAATTTCTGACCGACAAAAAGCACTGTATCATCATGCAAAAAGGAGACGCCGCTGAGCTGGTCGAGCATTTGATGACTTTGCATGAATCAAAAGAACTGCGCGAGTCTCTAGCTCGCAATGGAAGAGAGTTCGCCAGACAAAATTTCTCCTGGGACAAGAGCGCCACCGAAGTGATTGCCTTTTACAGACGGCTGCTGAACCGTCAACGATAGGCATCTGAAGCTTAAAGTAGCGCGCGCGTCTCGCTTGCAGGAGTTGAAGCTCTGCCTGCACCGGGAGAAGAGGTTTGTCGGGAAGATCGGGAGGGTTTTTTCTTTTCTTGGATATCGCGTGCACCCGGGACGGAAGCTTCGTCCCTCGACCGAAGGAGTGCGCCGGATGACGACCCGTTTTCGCCGGCTTTATGAGCAAGGAGCCACCGGAACCCGGCTCTGGGAATACGTGTCGCGCTGGACGCGCTGGTTGTGGGGCGGCCTGGTGAGCCGCAAAGGAGGTATTCGTAAATACTATTTCGGAGTGATCAAAAGACTCCGAATTGTCGGCTTATACCGCCCCGTAGAGTCAGTCGGCCCCGCCCACCCCCTTCTTTGAAGGGCGATGTGCACCAATCCACCGACTTACTTACATAGCCGCCCGCCCCGAGGTGGGTGGTGAGTCACAACTACGCATACCCAAGTTACACTAATCGAAGACCTCCGGTCGTGCAATACTAACCACAAACACCGAACATTGACCACCGAGCACCACAGGTCATCGCGAGCACGCTATCTCGGGGAGCTAAATACGACAATATTTAGCCAAGCACCATCACAGGTTTGAGGTCAATAAAGGTGATGAAATCTACGGTAATACGGTGACCCTTGGCGTGGCCAAGCATATAGAGTGGAAGGCTAGATACCGGAATCAAAAATGGCGTGATGATGTGGCTCAAGGGGTAGTGGGTTTGGGGCATTTACTAGCACATGCCAAGCAGAGTAAATTAGTAAATTATGATTTTAGAATACTTCGAGCTCAATATTCGGTACTTAAGAAATTAGGTATAGTTTGGTTGTATGAGAAGATATTTCAGGTAGTGTAACGTAGTTTCTGTAAAAGCTGTTTCAGCAGCAAGGGGAAAAATGGGGCGTTCGTAGTGGAACGAGCGCAGCGAGTGCAACGGAGGACGCCCC
>JBDOMT010000359.1:0-20789 GCA_039831705.1 Pirellulales bacterium
TCCATGTCGAATAATCCCCACTCCCGTCACAGACAAGCGACCCGTCGTTGACTGAAAACTGAGCATTCCCCACCCTCTCCCAGTTCGCCAGACTATTTTGCTGAAACAGTGGCTGGAAGCCAACATTGGCAGATTCGCCTTCCGTCGACTCCGATGCCGTCGACTCCGATGATCGTGCCGCACCCATGGTCAGCGCCGGCAGCCCAATCCCGATGAAGACAAGCAGCCTGACCGGCAAACAATTCCGCATGAACGTATCCTCTTGTATGGTTGTGGCAAAGGTGTGGTAAGATGTGTCTTCACAAGGTACTTTGTCTCGCCAGAACACGTGTAATGATAATCTGCCGTGCCGGAGGCGTAAAGCGTCTGGTCTTCCTTGCAATCTTACATTCCGCACTTCTCGGACCCCTGATTTATTCTTCCGTTGCCCCAAATCCGTATTCGATGCCTTCCAATGAACGCAGAGGTGCGCTGAGTTAAGGTTATGCACTTTCAGAAACCATTTCAACGAAAAGCACTGATAAAAGTGCCGTGCAAGATATTATTGACACCCCAATCAAACCCCAGGATTAACCAAAACCCCCTGGTTACAACAATAGCACCACGAAGGACACGAAGAGCGCGAAGGAATAAGAAGGACAACCACTTTGCAATACATGGAGAAACAAGAAACGTTCAACTACTCAGCAAGTCGTGAAATGTCTCTGTTCGTACTGTCTTCGTGCTCTTCGTGGTGATTATTTGCTGGTAAAGAGTTGTTGGGGGATGGGTGGCCAAAATACCGTTGATTTATTAGTTGCAAGGTCCAATTTGCCAGCATGAAAGAGTGCAAAAGTCGAACTGAGAGCTTCTTCATAAACGGATTTCAAAAGGCCTGGCCCTAATATGTGATGCCAGTTGAAGGATATTTAAGGGTGATTGCATCCCCAATTATTTTCCAGAGAGCTCATTTTTATGCTTATTTTCATGAATCCGTTGTGGTTTTCTGCGTCCTCTGTGCCTCTGCGTTAATTTTCACAAACTTGTGCAACCAGACGATGGACGGCGTCGACGACATCCTTTTCGATCGTAGGTGCCCAAGGGCCAGGGAGCGTCGTGTAGGTCATCGCACCGCCACCTTCGTAACCGCCTTCGAGCAGGACACGGCGGGTGGGAATGTAAGCGAAGACGTCATTCGAGTAGCCGGCGACCCAAATGTGTGAAGTCGTGAGTTCGCGTTTGAGTCGCAAGGAGTAATCGACGACCGGTTCACCAGCTAAGGCGGTGAATAATAGTTGGTCGCCCAAACGCCAGACATGGATGGGGTAGGGATAGGTGCTGGGCAACTTGCCTTCGCTATCTAATTGTTCGAGCAATTGCCGGGCGTGTCGTTTTTCGTAGACGTTACCGTTCTCTACCTGGAGAGTGAGCTCCGTACGTGTTGGAGGTGGAGAAAATTTCAGTGGTACAATTTCCTGAGCAGTGCGGATGGTGCCGGCAAGGGGTTGGATGGGCGAAATAATGGCGGCCTCGACCGCGTTGGCTAAAGCTCGACCATGTTGTTTGGCCAGTTCGATCGTTCGGCGTGGTTGCGGGTTTTGATCACCACCACAACCAGCGACAAACATGGCGATGACTCCGCGATGGGCCTGTTGTAAATATTGTTGTGCAAAGCCAGCATAGTCGCCATTGAATTTTTGTATACCGAGTGTGGTATTGTGACAGGCGTAGCCGAAGACCAGGCCGCGGAGATTGCCGTCGGGTGTGGAAATAGCGAGTACCGGCACATCATGATCGACGGGGCCATCGGCGTAAGGGCGATTCACAAATTGGGCACCCTGCGGCAAACGACGATTCATGGCAAAACCTGCTCGGCCGTGAGTATAGCCGACGTTAGCTGGTTTCAAGTCGGCCAATGCTTCGCCAACGAGATCAGTCAGTTCTCGTTTGAGGCGATCACCATAGGCTTTGATTTTTTTTATTTCTCCCTTGGGGAGTTGGTACATGCTCGACTTTCTCCAGCGCAGCTCAGCTCCACAATGGGTGTGTGAGGCGTTGATCACCAGGCTCGCTGTCGGTAGTTGAAACTCTTTGGCAACGGCCTGTTCGACAGCCAAACGTATTTCTCGTGAGATACCGATCAGATCGGTTGTCACGAGCACGGCGCGTTCGCCTGAGTTGTCTTCGAAGGCAACGGCTTTGGCATACAAGTCGTGGAGCTTTCCCTGTGAAGGCTCCTTTCGAGCCGCATAGCCACCCAACCACATGGGCTCGATGGGAGTGATAACACGCAATGCCAGGCCAGCCAACCAGATGTCGTCTTGGGCATGGGCCACTGCTGAGTTGAACGCCACGAATATCAGGGCCAGGAATAGCAGGTGTTTCATCATTTCCGTTTCCTTGCTGAGTACTCGCAATAAAAGTTTTCGTAGAAGAACGTCTATGGCTTGGAGTTGTAACATGTCTTTCATCTCTACTCGCTGATCCTAAATTGCTTCTTAAACCACGCGATCACTTGTTGGGAAGGCATGACGTCGCCGCCATCATGGATGAGATACTCGTAGTCTCTATCCACACCTAAAGCCGCATACTGCGACTCACAAATTATTCGATAGTTCGTGTTGTGCTCGCGATGTGAGCCAACATCTTTGCGACCATGACCAGCGAGCATTGGCATTGGGGCGAGTACAACGGGCATTAAGTTTCGATCGCTTAAACGCAACATCCCGGGAATAATGTGACATAGGTCGACTTGCCCTCGAAACTGATTTGGAGCTATGTTCATCGAAACGCTACGAGTCTTTCGGCCGAAGTCTGCAACGGCCACAATGCGATCGTTCAACATTGCTGTCTGTACCGCAAGCCATCCGCCCAACGAGACACCGGTCGCACCGATGCGAGTTTCATCGACACGGTTGTCGTGGGCAAGGATCTCGGTTGCGGCAAGGCAGGCTCGCAATTGATGCGACCGCAGGACACTGCCCCAACTAAGCATCAACGTCGCAGCGGCGTTTTCGTCATTCCCCTTGATCCCATCTCTCGAAAGGTAGCCAGTGTCGATCTTCTCTACCGCGATCGAAACAAAACCGGCTTGAGCCAATCGAATCGCGACACCTTGCTGATAACTCTCCAAATTGACGACCAAATCGTGTAATCCGTGAGTTGTATGGCCTGAGAAAACGCAAACACCAGGAGCCCGCTGCGTCTCGATTCCTTTCGGCAAGCAGATGGTCATCGGAACGACCAATCCCGTTGGCTGCAAGGTAATGACATGCACTTCCACGGCGACTCCATGCATTTCGATCGTGCGAATGAGTCGGTCATCAAATCGATCGCAAATCGGACTCAACTTGCCTGTCGGAGTGCGAACGACCCAATCCATGATGCCGAGGTTGCGGGCAAATTCCATCTTGATCTCCGCCTTGAAGTTCGCAAACTTCTCCCTGGACATCGGAAAGTCGGTGTTCGAATACTTTCGTCCGGTTCGATAATGCTCCAGAAGAATTGCGATGGTTGGTTTCAGGTGTGGCTGAAGAATCTCTACCAGCGGATCGATTGGCGGTTCGTCCGCGAGTAATGTGGCTGAAGGTGTTAGAAGCACGGTCAGGCAGATGATCAATTTATACATTATGTCATTCAAATGATAACACTGGACGGTCACCCCAGCCGGAATTGGGAATTGGAAAACAATTTTTCCACAGGCTAACGCTAATGATTGACCGGTCGTTCTTTATGTGTCTCATACAACATGTTGCCCAGGTCATCCAGGAAAGTGAAGCGGGCTCGTCCCAAATCTGTTTTAGCACCTGGTCCCACCGTGATCTGTAGGAAACCCCCAGACGCTTTTGCTTGCGTATAGAACTGGTGGATTTCCGCATTGGGATCCGTCGATTTCGGATCGCCCGGATTACGACCGAGACGCGCATTCTCGTCGACAATCGCTCCACAAGAAAACTCTTCGATACCTAACGGGTCCTTCGAATGATACTGCCAATGTCGATCACCACAGACCGTGTAAAAACCTTGTTGATGGAGATGGTTCCGCACGACCCATTGGAAAAACTCTCGGCCTTCGTTGCGAAATCCCTTAAGATTTGTGTGATTGTCGATTTTATACGCATCGTCCGGGCCGACCAACGGCGTCGGTGAGATCAGCAACTTGAAGGTCGCGTCACTCTGCAAAAGGGTCGCCTTCAACCAAGCAAGTTGTTCGTCTCCCCATAGTTTCTTTTCCGGACCATCGGGCATGCGATTAGGACTGCGGTAATCTCTTCCTTCGACAAGCCATATCTGCAAGTCTCGATTCACTCGATAGGTACGGTATGTTTTGGCCTTCGGATCTTCACGATCAACGATCGGCATCTGCTCACGGAAAGTCGCAATCCCGAGTTCACTTGACGGCTCGCGGCTACCCGATCGGTCGCAATCGTTATAACGATGATCGTGATCGTCCTTTTCCCAGTAGGTTGGAACGTTTTGAAAAAGTTTCACGAAGCGTGGCTGAACGAATTGTTCGTGCCATTTTCGGCGCATGTCGACAATCGTCGTCGCTTCTAGTTCATCGTGGCTATCGTAATACACATTGTCACCCGTGCCGACAAAGAAATCGGGCTTCTGTTTCAAAATCGATGCTAAGGCCGGATATCCCAAGGCCTTGTCGTCGCCTTGATAAGCCCATGTGTGATCACGCTTGCCTTGCTTTATCTTTCCATGATGGAATGAGACGTAATTCATCCCTGTGACAACGACCAGGCTAACCGTTTCGTTTCCCGTTGCACCCTGCAAAGTGCGAAAGCTACAGGTCTGCCCTCGCTCCGTTTCATCGACCCTATTTCCGTAATGAACGCGATAGTAGTATTGGTTCGCTGGTTTAAGATTCCGTAGAACCGCTTTGATGATGTAGTCATCTTCGGATCGCGATGAAATCCATGGTGTGAGCTGCGACGGTTCAAAACGACTGTTGGTGGAGTACTCAAACCGTGCCACTCCAACTGCTCCCGGCACATCTCCATCCACATTATGATCGACCGAAGTCAATCGTGTTTGCACAATCGCTGAATTCATGGAAACCTCACCTGCCATTTCTCCCTGTGCCCGAAACAGACCCTGTGCCAACAATGAAGGACTCGAGAAGGCACAAAACAGTAGCACGAGGCAACATGTCCAATGGCGTGAAACGGATGTGATTTTAAACTGATTCATTGCTTGCATCCCTATCAGGGTGGTGTATCCACGAATGTCGTCGCGTCTGTTCAGTCTACCAGTTTTCACGGCTCAGTATTGTGCCAACCTGGATCTTGGCGGGATCGACGACGACGTGCTTGATGCGCTGCCGCTTCCATGTGTAGGTCATGTGGACGAGACCGTCTTGTGTCTGGATGATGGCGGGGTAGCTAAACTCCGATTTTTCTTCCTGTTCCAGTACGGCAACCCGGCGCCACTCGCGACCATCCTTGGAGATCGCAAGATTCAACATTCCTCGGCGTCCCCACCCTGACTTGCCGGAGCCGAGGTGATTGTAGATGAGTAGGTGGCGGCCGTCGCTCAAGGTGACCACTTCGATCCCGGAATTCGGGTTCGGCAGGCTGAGCGCCTCCATCTTCGACCAGGTAAAACCCTCGTCGTTGGAAAAGCTGGTGCTGATCACACTCTCACGGGTACGGCAGAGGACTTGCAATCGTCCGTCGGCATGCCGGAGAAAGGTCGGCTGAATGGCGTTGAACTCTTCTGGAGTATGGATCGGCCCGATCCGCTTCCAAGAACCGTGAGGCTGGCCATCGGTGAGCCGGACTTTTTCCAAATGAACCCGCCAGCCGTCGTTTTCGGCCGAACAACCGCACAAGAGTGTGGTGCCACCATCGACGAGAATTGGTTTGCAGCGGACAGGCCCGTCGATCCCTTCGGGGAGACGCCTGCGTTGGCGAAAGGTACGGCCCCGATCGTAACTGAGCATTACTTCACCCCACCAGCTCTGTGGGTCGGGTCCAACTTTAAAAAACAACAACGTCGGCGCATCGCCGGGTGGTTGAAACAGCACCGGATTCCAGCAGGGGTGGCGGGAATCTTGATGCTGAATGCCGTTGGCCCACTCCCTTGGTTCAGACCAGTGGCTGCCGTTGCGATAGCTGACCCAGATGCCAACATCCTTAGCTTTTTCCTCCGTCCCACCAAACCAGGCCACGACCAGACCACGCGACGTTTCACAGAGAGTCGAAGCGTGACACTCGGGGAACGTTGCTTTGGTAAAGACAAAATCTTCGCTGACAAAACCGGGAAACCTTGGCTCAGGAATCGGCTTGGGCAAACGGGCCTTTAATGATTCACCCGAGAAGGAAATGCAATCGCTATGCTGAATGTGATAGATCCGTCCATTTTCAGACCCCACCAACAAGTCTGGCTCCCCGTCTTGGTTGAAGTCGCAAGTCGCTGGGCTGGAAGTATGTCCGGCCACATTTCGCCGGGCCAGGTTGCCAATTTTCTTAAGCACGATCTGGCCGTCCCGCTCTTCGCAGTTGCGATACCAGGTGCTGTTCTCGGAATTGACCAGTAGGTCGAGCCGCGAATCGCCATCCCAGTCGACGATCGCCAGCTTCACTCGACCAGAACTGCCGCACGACCTCGGATTGAGGCGAATGGGTCGATTATCTTCATCGACGAAGATGCGTTGGGCCGTTTTCCCCTGCGCTCGCAGCGTCAGAAAACCTTCCTGATCGAGGGCCACCAGATCGAGACGGCCGTCGCCACTAAAATCGCCGTCGCCACTAAAATCAACGACGACCGGTGTGGTGCGCCATTGAGTTAATGTCGCATTCGATTTCGACTTCCACCAAATCCATTGGGGTGGCCCTTCGGTGATTCCCGTTGCCAGTGAAACAGGAACCAACTCTCCACCATCGTTTCGAAGCAAACCGACCTCAGACAAAATGGAATTATAGAATATGTCAAGATCGCCATCTCCATCCCAATCGGCGGCGGAGAGGGTGGTATACCCCCATTTCGCCTCCGCGGGGCCCTGAATTGATCCGCTCGTTCCGGCCATTACCCGGAACGGCCGTTGTTGTGGCTGGTCAACACCAAGACGAACCGACAGAAGTGAAGGCGCTGACCATTTTGGCAGGCCATTTTCTCCCGATCCCAGGTTCTCGAACAAGCCGATCGAGCCAGCCGTATTGCCGCAGAGAACATCTTCGTCACCATCGCCGTCCCAATCGCACGCATAAGGCGTGGCCAAGGCACCAAACTTCAGGGTGTCGGCTTGCTGCTGAAAGTAGACTGGGCGTTTAAAAATCGGACGCCCCTCCTCGAATTGGCCACTGTTCTCCACTAACGCAACCCGGCCATCTTCGTCGCCGACGATGAGATCGAAATCGCCATCCTGATCCCAGTCGAAAGCGGTTGGAGTGATCATCTGCAATTCCATCGTCAACCGTTGGCCATCCTCGGCATTCAGCTTTCGACCAGCTGTGTAGAACGGTTTCCTGCAGTTACCGATGTTCTCAAAATGAGTGAATCCATCGAGGAATTCGCCGCAGACCAAATCGAGATCGCCATCACTGTCGAAATCGGCGAAACTGGGCGAGGGCCATCCGTAGACATCGATTTCACCACCACCCGCGTTCAACATTCGCGGCTTCTCAGAGTAATCCGGTTTCTTATCGGATCCTTCATTTTCGATCAGGTAAACATATCCATGCAACGGGCCGTTGCGCCAACGGCCGTGATTGTCGTAAGCATGATCCCAACCGTAATCGGTCCAGTCACCCACACCGACCACCAGATCGTGATCTCCATCGCCATCGTAATCGACATACCGCCACATATTGGCCCGGATATCCTTCCCGTGGATGTTGGTTTTCGGATAGATTTTCTGCGGATGGTCGAAATCGAACTGCCCACTCTTTGGATCGCGAGGAAATTCGTATCCCGGTTTGAGAATACGAGGCTTGCCGTCAACGTAGCTAACTTGAAAGTTGTGTGTCGTTTTTCCAATCCGGCGTCCCGGCTTGAAAATTGGCATTTTTTCTTTCGGATCCTGAGTAGGATTTTCGAAATAATAGACGCCGTTCGATGGTTTGTCGGGACAGGCAACCAACAGATCCATGTCGCCATCTCCGTCGTAATCCATCGGCATCGGCCAAGCCCACAGTCCGACCCCCAGGTCGACGACGAGTCCCGGATTGTTGTACTTCAACGGCTGAAGTTTATGTTCATTCTCTTCGGCAATGCACTCAGCAGTTGCCATGGCAAGGATCATTAGCAGGAATGCGTAGAATTTCATGCTCGCGGGACGATTGCACGCGAAACGATTGCCTGCCGATGGCCCCAATTCCTGAGTATTCTTTGACCTAACAACCCCAGCGGAACATCGTTTCACCCAGCAGATCAGCAAGGCAACATGATACGACGAAACAAAAACCATAATTTATCCCTCTCACTTAGGAGGCTGGCTGGAGAGTTGAACGAGTGCTTCGGTCAGGCGAATACGCTGTTCCGGCGACAAAATAAGATAGCGATGAGCGCCATTTTTCTGTGGCGTAAATGTACTGAGGCCATCGTCGGCAATCGCAACAACACCCGGCGGTGACACGTCAAAATATCCGTGGTCAGGCTGAACCACATAAAGTACCGCCGTGAGGTCCCAGGTAGGACGGTTGTGAGGCGGGGGACTATAAAGATGGTACGCTTCCGCTAGCGGGTGGTGGGCCACATAGGAGTAGTCCCACAAAATGCTTGCAGATGGGTACGTCACCGACTCCCCTATCTCGTAACCGCTCCACACCAAAGGCGTCGGCCAGTCGGCAGCAACCTTTTGCGCCGAGGGAATGTCTTTCACGACATTGTATTCTCTGTGTTCGCGCAACTCGCCTTGGGCATTTTTAATTTTCTCGAACGAGCCTGCCATGACTGCGAGCAACCGTACTTTCTTCTTAATTAACTCAACCCCGGACAGTGGGCTGATGGCGTCGGACTTGGACTCGAGCAACCGCGCGAGGTTGGTGGAAAATCCAACCTGGGCAATGACAACCGATTGGTCTTGAGCGGTTGCCAATGCCTTTCGTAACACCATCACTGCATCGGTAGCATCTTCCGGCTTAAAGTCATGGGGGTATCGCCAATGGTCGTTGTCGAACTGCTCTGCCAGCCCAATGAATTTTCCTTGCTTTGGCGTGACTCCACTGTGAACAACGCCGATAGGTATGTTGCCTCGACCATAAAAAGTGTTGATGCAATCGGTAAATCGGCCAGCAAGCGGATGATCTTTGGAAATCGTCACGGCTAATAACTGGCAAGCACCTCGCGACTGAAGTGCATGGATAACGCCAAGAGCCAAAACATCGTCAACGTCGTTGCCGATGTCGGTATCGTAGATGAGTCCTAGAGGTGGACTGCCGTGATCTGCGCTGAAAACTTTATCCAATCCGAAAGTGCTACAGCACAAAAAGAAGACAGCCATCAGGGGCAATCGAGACTTTTTCACAAGAATCTCTCCACAGCGTGTCGGTGATTGAATTGAACGGCCACACCAAGTAAGTCATCCCCAGCAACTGCTTATCCCATTAACCGGCCAACGTAGCGCAGGCACCCAATCTGTGGCCGGTTGAGGGATAGGCTCTTATTGTAGCGCAGTTGCTTGGTCTTTGCACAAGAAGTACCGAATATACTTCGTTCCGCACTCGGCGCAAAGCGATTCGATAGAGACGACTCTCTCGCCAACCGTGGACATGCATGCTCCGGGAGCTTATCTTGCAACTAACTGAGAACCAGACCAAAGCGATTGCGTTATCTTTTACCCGATCAAAGGATCCATTGCCATGGCACACAAAACCAACAGGCGGCATTTTCTAGAGCAATCGGCCGAAGCGGCTGCTATCCTGGCTGCGGCCAGCTCTCTCGGTGGCGTACACGCCTTCGCCGGTGAAAAATGCCCGACGGTTACGTTGGGAGTGATTGGCTGTGGAGGTATCATGGGGCATCACGTGGGCGGCCTCGCTCGCCGGGGCGAGAATGTTCAAATCGCCTGGCTATGCGACGTCGATCCGAGCCAAATCGACAAGATCGAATCGAAGATGTCTGGTTTCCAGACAGAGAAGCCCAAACGCACCGGACATTATGAAGATGTGTTGGACGACGAAAGTGTCAATGCGTGCATCATCGCGACACCCCATCACTGGCATGCTCCAATGACGCTAAAAGCCTTGCAAGCGGGAAAAGATGTTTATATCGAAAAACCGATATCGCATGTCTACAACGAAGGGCCCCTCATAGCCGCGGCCGCGAAAAAATATAACCGAATCGTGCAGCAGGGGAGCCAGATGCGCAGCAGCCCCGTGACCCAAAAGGCAGGCAAGTTATTGAAGGAGGGCATCCTCGGTGAAATAAAAGTCGCCCGAGCTTGGACAGCCGAACCGCGCAGCGTGGTCGCACCGCTTGCCGATACGGCTCCGCCTCCTGAAGTCGATTACGACCGCTGGCTCGGACCTGCACCAAAACGTCCCTTCAATACGCACCGGTTTCATTCCACCTGGCGGATGTTCCGCGACTATGCCAATGGCGAAATCGGCGACGATGGAATCCATGATCTTGATATGGCCGCATGGGGTCTGGGAGTCGATACGTTGCCAAGGCAGATCACGGCACGTGGCGGACGGATGCTCTCGGGTGACCATGCGAGCGACTATCCAGACAATATGAACGTAACGTATGAGTATCCAGACAATCGACTGCTCGTCTACGAGAATTATCCGTTCCCCCCCTATGGCATGCATGGCTTTGACAACGGCAACGTCTTCTACGGGACCGAGGGATACATGGTCTTTTCTCGAAGAGGCGCCTTCAGCACCTATTTGGGGCCCAAAGGTAAGCCGGGTCCCACCGAGGGAAAGGAAATCCGAGGACGGCGCGGCTATGCCGAGCATATGACGGAATTCCTGAACGCGGTCCGGCAGCACACAGCCGTCAGCGCACCACCAGAAACCGCCCATCGCAGTTGCGCGCTGGTCCACCTCGGTGACATCGCCTACCAGGTCGAAGGGAGACTCGATTTCGACCCTACTACGGAGCAGTTCGTCGAAAACGTTCGGGCCAACCAACTGCTTGACAAGGAATACCGCCCGCCTTACGGCATCGCCTAAAGCGGTTTCAGTAGATATACTGCGAGGGTCATTTGGTGTTTTGCTGACGATCAGTAGTCGGTGCATCTTTTCTAGCGGTTCCTCTTCGGCGTCTTATGAATATCGCAACTCTCACTCGATTCCGAAATCAACTTCGTAGCAACGCGCCAGTTTATGGTCTTTGGGTCACGCTCGAGTCGCCCTCGATCACGGAAATGGCTGTCGCCGCGGGTTTGGATTGGGTGGTCATCGACGCCGAACACGGGCACTTGGACTGGAATGATATCGTCGGTCATTTGCGTGCGGTTGTTCGCAGCGATACGCTGGCCTTGATTCGTGTTGCAGAGCAGAGCGCGGCGCTGATCAAACGGGCACTTGACATTGGAGCAGACGGGATTGTTGTACCGTGGGTCGAGTCGCGCAAGCAACTGGAAAACATCGTCCGGTTTGCAAACTATCCCCCGCATGGAATCCGTGGGGTTGGCGCCGAGCGCGCCACCTGCTGGGGTCACGCTTTCGCCCAACACGTCGCGGAAGCCAACGACCAAGTGCTGGTGATTCCGATTCTCGAATCGGTCGCCGCCATCAATAATTTGGATGAGATGCTCGAAGTACCTGGCATCGATGTCTTCTTCTTCGGTCCGGCAGATCTTTCCGCAACGGCCGGCTATGCGGGCCAATGGGAAGGGCCAGGTGTATCCAGAATGATCGACCAGGCCAAGCAAAAAATTCGATCCGCCGGAAAGCATTGTGGCGTCGTGGCAGCGAATCGCGAGAACTTGATTGAGCGTTGCTCGCAAGATTTCCAAATGCTGGGCATCGGACTGGACGCGGGGATGTTGCTCAGCCAGATTCGCGGGACCCTGGAATTTGTAGGACGCGGTCGTGAGATAATGACATCGCTTTCGCCGGGAAAAAGAGTCTCTCCCGGTGTTCATCCTGTGGGAAACGACAACCGAGTAGCTCTCGCGCCGACTGTTCGCCCTCCGGTATCCATGCGGCCCGATCGCGATGAAATCATGGCCACCGTGGCAACTGGAACGCACAGTGAGATTACACCTGGAGTTCGGTTCAACTGCCTGGTCGGCGCATCGACTTCGGCGTGCAACCTGACAACAGGGCTGGTTACGTTCGATTCGGGTGCAGCGCTACCCTATCACCGACATACGTTTGGGGAATCCATTACGCTTCTACAAGGCCAAGTGGAAGTGGAGGTCGAAGGGCGGGCATACGTTTTGCAGCCCATGGACAACGTGACGATTCCAACCAAATTGGCGCATCATGTGACGAATCTCGACCAGCAGCAAGAAGCGCTGTTACACATTTCGATGGCAACGTCGCAGCCAAGCCGCACATTGGTTGATAAGCCGTTTGTTCGTGAAGCAATGCCACCGGAAAGCCAAGGCACCCAGGGTGCTGAGCGTGTTGTGCGTTTCAACCACGCCAAACGTTATGAGGCGGGACCGAATACGGAATTCATCGATTTTTGCAATCGCGAGCTGATGCCTACCATCGAGATGAGCGGTGGTTTTGGGCTTTTTTATCCCGGCGGACGACTCCCTGCACATTATCACGAATTCGACGAGTCTATTTGTATTACCGAGGGGGCAGCGAGCTGTATCGTAGAGGGTCGCAGATATCTGCTGTCCGATTGCACCACGGCCTTCGTGCCAAAAGGTCGGGTCCATTACTTCATCAACGACTTCCGGAAACCAATGGCCATGATCTGGTTTTATGCGGGGCCGATGCCCGTGCGAATCGTAGTGGATGAACAATGTGCTACGGTCGACGGCAACCCTTGGGGAGAGAGCAGTCAGCCAGGAGAAACAAAATGATCACTGACCAAAACAATGGTGGGGACGGTTAGCCATTGTCTGGCTGGTTTCTGAAAGCCGACCACTTACCTAATGCAACAGGATATTTGCATAATGAACATGCCCAACCATAAAGCGTTTCGTATCGCCCTAACCGGTGATTTCTATTCGGCCGACGGCACGCCAAAGTACGCGGACTTAGGGTTGAATGTGCTCGAGCAGTGTGTGGCAGTCGAATATCAAGCTTTTGCCGAACATCATCCAGAGTTGCTTCCTAGCCAGATCGGAGCTGCCAACAGTGTGATTGTCCTCACGCCACGAGTGACTGCGCAGAGCGTTTCGGAGGCTAATGATCTGCTGGCAATTGGCCGTTTTGGCGTTGGCTACGATACCGTTGACGTGGCAGCATGTACGGCAGCCGATGTGGTGGTTTTTATCACCGCCGGTGCTGTCGATCGAAGCGTGGCCGAAGCGACCGTGGGCTGGATGCTGGCGCTCACGCATCACGTTCGCAGCAAAGACCGCCTTGTGCGGGAGGGCGGATGGGACGAGCGCTCGCAATGGATGGGCAGCGAACTACGCGATCGAACCTTTGGCACGATTGGACTAGGCGGAATTGCCCGAGCCACAATTGGGTTACTAAGTGTCTTTGGAATGAACCGGCCGTTGGTGTACGACCCCTATATCGATCCTTCTTTGGGAAATAAGTTGGACGGAAAAATCGTGGACCTTGACCGGTTGCTTGCAGAGTCCGATTTCGTATCGATCCATTGCCCACTTACGGAAGAAACTCGTGGGTTGATCGGGGCAGAGCAATTGGCGCGAATGAAGCCCACGGCCTATTTGCTCAACACGGCGCGCGGCGGCATCGTCGATGAAGACGCCCTGTTCGATGTATTGAAACGGTGTCGCATTGCCGGCGCAGCAATCGACTGCTTTGTCGACGAACCGACTACCGAGTCCAATCGGTTTGCCGAACTGGATAATGTGCTTCTGGCACCCCACTCAATAGCATGGACCAATGAATTGTTCCGCGACATCGGCTGTGCCGTTTGCCAAGGCATGGTGGATTTGGCCGAGGGACGTCAGCCACATGGCGTGGTCAATCCCGAGGTGTTTGAGCGAAAGACTTTTCAGGAGAAATGGGCCAGGTTGCGAGTCTAGTCCGAACTAGGTACAGCGACAATGAGCGGCAAACTCGAAGGTCAAGTGGCTTGGATCAGCGGTGGCACGGAACAAAAAATTAATACGGATAAATTGTGGCAGCTATTTACGGAATCAGTGACATGTTAGCATGTCAACAACAAAAACTCGAGTCTTTTGTCTCACAACCAAAAAACAAGCCCGATGCAATTCAAAACACTTGGATCCACTGGCATCAAGGTTTCCACACTGGCATTTGGTGCTGGACCTGTATCGAGATTGATGACCTCAAACAAGTGCGACCTACAGCGGGAAACATTGCGTCGCGCTCTGGATGCCGGTATCAACTGGATCGATACCGCGGCAACCTACGGCAACGGCCAGTCGGAAACAGGCTTGGGTCAAGCGCTACGCGAGTTGGGTGCCGCTGACCATGTGCATCTCGCCACTAAAGTACGACTGGCCGAGGAAGACTTCAGCGACATTGAAATTAAAATCCGTGACTCCGTGGCCGGAAGCTTAGAACGTCTGGGGATATCGCAGATCACACTGTTGCAACTACACAACTCGATCACTGCCAACCGTGATGATGAACCTACCTCGGTCACTCCTAAGGATGTTCTTGGCGAAGTGCTGAAAGCGTTCCGCAAATTACAAAATGAGGGAGTCGTTCTGCACTTTGGCCTAACCGCAATTGGGCAGCCCGACTCGCTGCGTAAGGTAATCAACTCAGGCCAGTTCACCACGATCCAAGTGCCCTACAACATTTTGAACCCCAGCGCCGGTGAATCCATCTCGACTGAGTTTGCCGAAATTGACTACGGCAACGTTATCAAAGACTGTGCGAACCAAAACATGGGCGTGTTTGCCATCCGAGTATTCGCTGGCGGGGCACTCGCCGACCAATCTCCTAGCCAACACACCTTGAAGACAAAATACTTCCCACTCGACTTGTATCGCCGCGACCAGCAACGGGCAAAACAATTAGATAAGCTACTCGGTTCAAAAGCAGATCTTCGGGAAAGCACTGTGCGATTTGTGCTAAGCCACGAGCATATCACCAGCGCCATTATTGGTTTTGGCGATGCGTCGCATGTCGACGAAGCGCTCGACTTCCTGACGGCAGGCCCGTTGCCTACCGAAACGATCGAAGAACTTAAGATTTCTAATTTTCGTACTCTCCCCTCTTTAACTTCAGGAAACTGTCATGACCGATAGTGGTCACTACCAGGATCTCTCAAATTCCGCACGCCTATTGATCCTCGTCACAGCATTTTTGGGCTGGTTATTTGCTGGTACGATTATGGTGATTATTCCCCTGGCAGGACGGGCAGTAAATATTTCATTTTTCGGTCCCGACCAAGAAGCGGAGCTAGGCAACTGGTTTTCTCGCTATATCTGCGCCTTTCTCCTGGGGGCAGCAACCGGTGGCTTGCTCTTCGGGTGGCTGGGGGATCGCATCGGTCGCGCCAAAGCGATGGGGCTGAGCATCCTCTGTTATTCAGCACTAACTGGACTAACTTATTTCGTCCAGAGCCCGACCCAGCTTGTGATACTGCGTTTCCTAGCCTGTCTGGGCGTTGGCGGCATGTGGCCCAACGGGGTCTCTCTTGCCTCCGAAGCGTGGTCGAACATCTCGCGTCCTCTGTTGGCAGGTCTGATAGGCACTTCGGCAAACTTAGGCTTCATGTTGTTATCACTGATCGCTTTGTATCAACCAATTACTCCTGAGAGCTGGCGTTGGGTATTTCTTGTTGGTGCGGCTCCAGTCGTATTGGCTTTCATGGTGTTGTTGTTCGTTCCGGAGTCACCTCGATGGCTGACAAATGCACAAGCTCCTGGCAGCGAATCCTCTGCTTCACCGATTGCCGAGATCTTTCGACTGCCGTTATTACGATACACATTGATTGGCATCTGCCTCGGCATAATTCCGCTGTTAGGCAATTGGGGAGGCGCCAACTGGCTGGTCCCCTGGGCTGGTAAAGTCGGAGGCGATGCAGACCCTTATCTCAAGGCATGGACCCAATGGACTAAGTCCGGGGGTGCCATGCTGGGTGCGTTATTGGGTGGCTGGTTAGCAAGCGGCATTGGCCGTCGGAAGACGTACTTTCTTGTCAGCTTTGGGTCGCTGCTCTCCAGCATTTATGTGTTCTGGAAACTCACTCCTTCAGCCCCGGAATTCCTTACCGCTACTTTCGTACTGGGATTTTTCAGTACAATTTACTTTGGTTGGTTGCCGTTGTATCTGCCCGAATTGTTCCCCACCCGAGTGCGTTCTACTGGCACCGGTGTGACATTCAACTTTGGTCGCATCATTGCTGCCTTTGCCGTTCTTGGAGTCGGCCAATTAATGATCTTCTTCAACGGAGATTACGCCCGCGTAGGCCAAGCGACATGTATGATTTACGCACTAGGAATGGTTGTTATCTGCTTCGCACCAGATACATCGAAAGCACAGTTGCAAGATTAAATTCCAACCGAAAGGAGATGCGTTGGTCCTTCGATATATTTTGAACGAGTTTTCGAAGAAGCTTTGGATGTGATGGGTCAGGAAATCATGACTGCCAACAAGGTTACCCTCCGCATAAACGCGCGGGTCACTTACCGTATCACTGATGCGCGTAAGACCGTGTGTCCTGCGGGGTCATCTAGTCCATCACTGCTCGATACTCGTCGTTGAATAAACCAATCTTCTCGAATGGGATTGGCTCAAATTCGGAAATTCTTTCGAACACTGCTGAATCTTCCCGGAGATTAAAATTTTTACTCGCGAAATCGACAAATCCAGGATCTTCCTGTGTGACGAAGCACTGATTGATATCCCAGTTCCCGCCTACGAAGTTCTTACAATGGACAGCAACATTGCGCTCAGCGCGGTTCATCCGCAACCCGTCGTATTCAAAAAATCCCTTTAGCTTAGGGTAGCGATCCGTATAGGGTGGCTTGGTAATGTCCACCTCCTTCAGAAGTCGAGTTTGCCAGAGTGGTTCGCCAAGCCATTTTTTCCAGTTCGCATCACTCCAGGGTGCTGCTCCTATCGCCTGGTCGCACTCGATAAAAATATTATTGGTGACCAAATTGTCGTGACCTCCGTGACTAAACACAGCACCGAAGCTCCCTCCTGAGGCTTTATAAAACACGTTGCCATGTACGGTCTGTCCTCCATCGCCGTCGTCGAAGTAGATGGCGCAGCTTCCGTGGGTCATCTCGCTGCCGATCTCGTGCCAGTAGTTGTGGCGGATAATGGTACCGCGATGCGACGGATTTCGCCCCATGTAAAACGCACCGCAATCGTCGGAAGCTGTGCTAACATGGTGAATGTCATTCAATTCGAATAGGTGATCGTTGCCATATAAAAGGATGGCTTGATGGGGCGTTTCATAGATCTCGTTGTGTGCCATAGTAACGCCCACCCCATCGACGAGAATATTGTAGGCCCCTGTGCGCATACGTTCCGAGACACGGTAGATTCGGTTGTTTACCACACGATGCCCCGACGGCGTCAATGTTTTGCGATCGCCGCCCTTGATATGGAGACCGCCGGTGCCGTTATGGTGAATATTGCAACTTTGAACGGTATGATTCCTGCCCCCATCAACCTCTAACCCCAATTGACCCGCGTTGCGAAAGGTGCATCCTGCGATGCGAACGTTTGAACCATCGTTCACGGTGAACGCCATGCCCACGCAATACTCCAAGACTAATCCAGAAAAGGTAATGTGGGAAACGTCTTTCAGTGTGACTAACGGACCGGTTGTTTGAGACAACACGATTTCCGCTCCCTCCAACTCATCGGGCGGCCAGAAGTAGAGCGCCTTTTCGCTGCGATCAATAAAGTACTCACCCGGCTCGTCCAACTCCTCCAACAAATTGACCGCCCGGTATCGTCGAGGCGCAGGATTTCCGCCGCCTAGACCGTAGACATGTTTCGCCGCCAACTTAATCTGACGGGTTTCCGGGTCCACCGATTGCACACGAATCGTTTCCGCGGCCCAATCAAAACACCAGTACCCTTCGAGCCAAAGTTTGTCTAAGTTCGCCCAACGTGCTGGGTGATCGCCGCTGAATGTAAAGGAACCCGGGGCGTCGGACGCATGGTTGCGCCAGGGGGCTGGCCCGCTTTCGACGATGCTATCAATATTCGCCCAGCCCTCATTGGGCCAACGAGCTACGTTCATGCGATTGCCGTTGAAGAAAAGCTCAGGCAAGGGGAGCGCTGTTCGGAAATTGTCTGGATAGGTGCCAAAATCCACGATTTCCTGCGCTGCGAGATCTGTCCAGACTACAGAACCATGCCCCGCTTTTGGAACGATCGCTAACTGTGCTGAATCTGTCACCAGGGCGAAAGACGCGGATTCCAGTATGCGGCCTCCTGAAAATCGCACCTTTCCGGGGTTCTTTGCGCGATAGTGGATGGGTGTTCCCAGTGTACCGCTATCTTCCTTTGAAAAAAAAACGGACTCCGAAAACGCATACACACCGTCATGCAACCACACGGTCACCACGTCATCCGCATTGCGTGCAGCATCGCGTGCTGCGGCCAAACTTGCGAAGGGCGCCGCTTCAGTACCAGGGTTATCGTCATTTCCCGAGGGCGAGATGTGCAGTTCCCCCCCTGTCGATAGCCCTGTCGATACCTCGGCCGATACCTCGGCTGCCCACATTACTAGGACGATCAACAAAGCCAACATAAATCGAAAATAAAATCTGATAAGCAGCATGTGCATTTTGTATTTCCAATGTGAATCTAACCGTTGCCGCATCCAGATTTTTTCATTTCCCAGGGCGGAGGGTTGCCGCTTCGGGATTGAGATATAACATACCATCATGGTGGACAATTCCGAGTTTGGCATCCAGCGCGATAGCCAAGGGATCGGGGTCGGTCATGTCGAGACGCTCGCGCACTTGATCTCGCAGCCACCAGAATCCGGAGTTCCAAGAATAGAGATGGTGACCATGGAGTTGACCGTCGAGAGTACTGATGGATTCGTGAAAGGCAGGCATCACGGTTAGCTCTTTCTCTAGTCGCCAGAGGAGTTTTTCATCGATTTCTTCGGTAGGCACACCGTGAATGAGTCCGTCAAGCCAGACGCAGGCGTCATTTAAAAACCACGATCCGCCAAAGACATAAACGCCCGAGTGACCGTCCAACAGGTCGCCATTGGCCTTAGAAATAAACCGCAGATCCGTCTTGGCCCCAAGATTCAACGTGCCATCGTATCCGAAAACTTTATTCGTGGCGAAAACCGAATCGTCGATCAATCCTCTGGGAATGTCGTCATTCGTGACAACTTGTCTAATGATCCAGGCCGGGAGTAGGCAATACGGAAACTGCTCGCAGAAATCATCTCTAAGCCCACATTTCCCAGATGAGTTGCCTGACTTTGGCATGAGATTTGCGCCAACCCTTTGAAAACAAGGGATTTGACGCATTTCATGCCAATGTGACAGGGGAACCCAATGGGTGATGCCAAAAAGGACGATTTGCGGGTCGGTTTTGACAGCCGACTGAAGTTAAAATTCGTAGGTAGCAAGGTCACCACCGATGCAGGCTTGCTTGCCTACCGCGAACTGGATGAAGTGCTCAGTCTCACGGAAATGGGTGCAGAAGTGCTTACCGATTTACGCCTGGGCACGAACAAGCAGCACTTGCTCGTGCCGCTGTTGCGCCAGTCCGTTTACAGTCGTCTGGCAGGCTATGAAGACGTAAACGACGCCGAACGTTTGGCGGTCGACCCTGCCATGCGGCACGTTGTCGGTGGGCGGGCAGCACAGGCGGACAAGGAAGCCTCTTCCACAAGCGGAGTCGGACGCTTTGAGACCGAGACACTCAGTACCAAAAACAACCTCACGGCGCTGATGAATCTCTCTGGCGAGTGGATCGACAAGGTCCATCAGTGTAAGCCGCTCAAACAACTGATCCTCGACCTGGACAGTTCAGTCAGTGAGACCTACGGAGATCAAGAAGGCACGGCTTACAACGGGCACTTCGAGTGCGCCTGCTACCACCCTCTGTTTCTGTTCAACCAGTTGGGTGACCTGGAGTACGCGATGCTTCGCCGTGGTAACCATGCCAGTGCCAAGTTCTGGCGGCGGGTGTTGCTGCCTGTGGTTGAGCGATATCGCCACTTGGATATCCCCAAATTCTTCCGGGGCGATGCGGCCTTTGCCAATCCGGCGCTGTACCGAGTACTGGAGAAAGAAGGTTATCGCTACGTGATTCGCCTCAAAGCCAACGCCGTTCTGGAGCGAGAAATCGAGCATCTTCTGACGCGGCCCATCGGTCGTCCTTCCCACAAGCCCAAGGTGCTTTATCACAGCTTCCAGTATCAAGCGAAATCTTGGCAGCGGGCGCGGCGCGTGGTCGCGAAGATCGAATGGCACGCGGGCGAGTTGTTCCCCCGAGTCGGTTTTATCGTGACCAACTTGAACAAGCACTCGAAGAATGTGGTTAAGTTTTACAATGGTCGAGGCACGGCGGAGCAGTGGATCAAAGAAGGAAAGAACGCGGTGAAATGGACGAAGCTCTCCTGCCGCACGTTCAAGGACAACCAAACACGGTTGCAGTTGTTCGCATTGGCTTACAATCTGGCCAACTTCTTGCGCCGGTTAGCACTGCCCCGTGAGGTGAAGCACTGGTCGCTGACGACCCTTCGAGAGAAACTCGTGAAGATTGGTGCGAAGGTAACGCGGCACGCGAAATATGTGACGTTCCAACTTGCTGAAGTGGCCGTGACACGGA
>JBDOMT010000312.1:0-4703 GCA_039831705.1 Pirellulales bacterium
GATCGAAATGCATGACGACTTACGTATAACTGACAGGACTGAAGTCCCAGGCTATCTCATGCCACCGCTCCGCGGTTGAAAAAGGTGTTCGTGATCAATCCAAACCTGAGTCGCGGAGCGACGGCATAAGATAGCCTTGGGTTTCAACCCAAGGTGCCATCCCACCCAAACCTGAGTCGCGGAGCGACGGCATATGTTCGCCCGGACTTGCTGAAACAGAGCTACCTCTCTTGTAGATGGCTGGAACAAGGCGTGCGCAATTCCGGCAAAGCAATGAAAAATATCTGACGCATAAAACGCGAAGGACCGGCGCATACTGTTACAATATACAAAATGCCGAACCAAGATTGGTTCCAAGCGATATCAAATCAGAAAACTCGGTTGGGTATGGAGGCGGAGCAGGGTCAGTAGATCAATTGGGAGTATCGGACAACATGAAGCAGCGCGTAACTGAACATTTTCGGACGTTGGTCTCTACCAAATTCAACTCCTACCGTCGTGAAAATCACACTCATGGCTACGTCCCGCGTTTCGAGCAGCTTGAACCTCGCCAACTGCTCACGACCACCCCTCTGAGTAGCCATGCAATTGCCGATCTCCCAGGGTTAGCTGCGGCCGTGCATTGGACCGAACCAGGCGTCTCAAATTTGGCCCTGCAGTCGCTCGTTGCCTGGGAGTACAATTCTGATGGAAATCAAGAAGGATGGATCAGCAACCCAGGCGTTACCAATAACGGGGTCAACGACGGAAACTGGAATCTTATTATGTCGGGCCACGACCCGTCGCTCTTTGGCCCGGTAATTGCTGTCGATTCCAACACCTCGACGATCGTCGAGATCACGATGAGTAGCGACAACTCGAATGTCTCAGGCCAGCTTTTCTGGAGGGTTGCGGGCGATGTATCCTTCTCGGAGCAGCGATCGGAAATCTTTACGCTCATCGGCGACGGCACGCAGCATACCTACTACTTCACGCTCGCCGACGACCCCGACTGGACCGGTACGATCACCCAGTTGCGTCTGGATCCCGTGGGGACAAGCCATGGCGGCACCGTCTTGATTGATGCGATTCGATTGCTGCAAACCACAACCACCGCAGTCGGCATTGGTGGCGACTGGCACGACCCGGGCACGTGGAGCAACGGTGTGCCGACTCAATTGGTTGATGTGGTGATTCCTTCCAGTGCAGCCGTGCAGCTGAGCGCTGCCGAGCACGAGGCCAAGTCGCTGCTCATTCAAGGAACGGTTGACGTTTTGGAGAATGACGTCAACGACAAGACGCTTGTTGCGGATTGGATTCTGGTCGACCAGGGTATCTTGCAAGTGGGCACGGCCGCTAATCCGTACGACACGAATACGCTTGTGCTCACACTTGAGGGAGACAACCCGGACCTCGATCTGCCACAACTGGGAATCACTGATAATAATGCGTTCCTCATGGTCCGTGAGAGTGGCTCGCTGCAGTTGTTCGGGGGTGCCGAGACAAGCTGGACGCAGCTAGGCGCCACGGCCTTTGCTGGTACGAACCGTATCACGCTCAAAAAATCCGTCACCTGGGATGTCGGAGATGAAATTGTGATCGCCTCCACGACGTTCGACATGAATGAAGCCGAAACACGTGTGATCACTGACATAAGCAGCGATAACAAGCGATTTCGCCTCAATGCACCGCTTACTTACAACCACTTCGGCCAAATACAATTCTACGACAATGGCAAAGGAACCAATTATGTGTTGGACGAACGGGCCGAAGTTGGCTTATTGAGCCGCAACATCAAAATCCAAGGCGATGCCAATTCCACCACCGATGGCATCGGTGGCAATTTGATGTTTCTGGAAACGGCTGGCGCAGTGAGCATCGATGGTGTCGAATTCTACCACATGGGCCAAAGGGCCCGCCTGGGACGCTATCCCATCCATTGGCATGTGGCAGGCGATCGGACTGGTGACTTTGTAAAAAACACAAGCATCCACCGGGCATTTAATCGTGCCTTGACGATACATGCCTCACATAACATTCTCGTCGAACAGACGGTCGCCTACGACCATATTGGTCACGGCTATTTCCTCGAAGACGCCGTCGAGACCGGTAACAAGTTTTACTACAACTTGGGGCTGGTCACACGTGAACCGCAGCCAGGCGAAGAATTGTTGCCAAGTGACCTGGGCCCCAAACTGTTTCAGATAAGTGGGCCGGGCACCTTTTGGATTACCAATCCTGATAACGAGTATGTCGGCAACGTGGCAGGAGGGTCGCAAACGGGATCCGGATTCTGGTACGCCTTGCCGCTCAGGGCCCTTGGCCCCTCGGCCAGTGATCCACAATACCTCGCCGTGCGACCTCAGAGGACTGCACTCGGACTGTTTCAAGACAATCGAGCCCACTCGAACGCCATCGGTCTGGACGTCGACGGCGGCCCCGACCTCGTGACTGGCGATCCAGTCAGCGCACATTACAATCCACCCGCAGATGCCAACTTCGACAGTCTCACCGCATTTGCCAATAGCATCAACGGAGCCTATTTCCGTGGTACTTCCGAGCTAAAACTCCCCAACGCACGGCTGGCGGATAACTTTCAGGGCACGATGTTCGCATTCGGCCAAACGATTAGCGACTCGCTCATTGTGGGCGTGAGCGATAACGATTTTGGCGGCGTAAAGAAGCATGGCTTTGCTGTCTACGACGGACCCAATATTGTTCACAACGTCCACTTCGCCGGTTTCAATCATCCCAACGCGGGACTGTTTAGCATCATCGGAGCTGCAAGTCGCCATGCGAATCACCGATTCGAGGAAATAACTTTCGACGATCCGGCAACTCCACTGACATTCCCAAATTCGGTCGCAAACAACACACTTTCCCGCCACTGGGGTTTTTCGCTCCTCGATGTGGACGGCACACTCACCGGTACAGCAGGGCAATCGATCATTTTCGATCACCCCATGATGCGGACCGATGGCGACGTGGTATTGCCTGAATGGCAAAAGGCCGCCGTGAGCCAGCGCCAGCTTGGTCACTTGAAGTTGGAGCACAGTCTTTCTGCCGCGAACCAGCCGACGACGACCATTTCGCGCACGGGAGGTCCTGGCGCGGACGCCAGCCATACGGATATCCCGCTCTTTGAAGCATATACTCAGATCGGTTTGGTGATGAATACCGATTTTGTTTACACCGTCAACCACGATACCGGGCTGCTCAGCAATAGAATCAGCATCAATGTCGAGGAAGTCCAACCGGGTGATTTCGTCTACGTTCGCATCCATACCCCATGGGCGTGGGCGACCATTTCTTCCGCTCAAGCCAAGAGCAGTGAACAAGAGGTCCGCGACAGTAGTTTCGATGCGCATTTCATCAATCCCAGTGGCAACGTATTCGTCAAACTGGTCGTCAATTCAGGAACATCGGTCGCTTCTGCAATTTTGCGAGAAGCTGCAGTCCCAGGAAATCCTCCATTGCCAAGTGGTGACTTCGATGCGGATGGCAACGTGGGCGGCTCAGACTTTTTGGCTTGGCAACGCGGATTTGGCAAGCCATTGGCTTTTGAGATTGAAGGAGACGCGGATGGCGATTTTGACGTGGACGCCGACGACCTCAATACCTGGAAAAACCAATTTGGTGGGGGGGCCCATACAGCAAGTACACTGGCAGCCTTCGAACTTACAACGGCCGACGAATCACCTTCACCCGGCATTGCTTCTGAACTGGATACATCGCAAACAACGGAACTCATACGTTCCGAATTTCGAGGAGTTCACTTCAGCTTTACTTCTCTCGAAACAATGCGAGCCACCACTGAGAAAGCTGTCGAGAACCCAATAGTCACAGCCAACCGTACCATGCAAATGGATATTGCCTTAGCTGAATCTTTCTTGCCCCATGTTGAAATTGTGACGAAACGGCGCAAGGAGCATACTTCTGGAGTTGCCAGCACCCATGAGCAGCAAGAGCGATTGGCTGTCGAGGAATTCTTCGCACTCTTTGATAATGATGGGGAGAAAAGTTGGACAGAACCAATTCGCAAACTAGTGTCTGGTCAAGCTTTAACCTAAATCACTCCGTCAAATTTCCAATATGGAATAATACAAAAATTGAACTTGCATGAAATTCAAAAATACGATTGGGCAATTCGACTCGGTTTAGCGATTGTATTGCTTGTCAGCATAGGACCAGGAGTGTTCGCCCACGAAGTTGCTGATAGTGACAAGGCATTTTTACGGACTCCCAAACACAGCGGGATTTATGTCGTCGCGCATCGGGGCGCACACACGGGCATTCCGGATAACAGTCTGGCTGCTTATGAAAAAGCCATTGAGTTGGGTGTTGACTTTGTAGAAATCGACATTCGTGCTACCAAAGATGGAAAACTCGTCAGCATTCACAATGCCAGCATTGACGCCTACGTGGAAGCATTATTCCAAAATATTTTTCACAAATGCCATACGACCGGAGCCATCGTCATCGTGGACGAAAGTGATCCAAGCTGTTGGGAGGACGCGCATAGATAATCTTCCGCTAGATAATGGTGGACCAGCTATCTTTGATGCCAGCAGTGGCGCGTATAACCTTCAGAGGACGGGGGTCCATGAAACTGAAGACCACCGCCTGAAGGCGGAGGGTTCGCCGCCAGTCGGCTAAAGCCCGACTTTCTGGTTGTGGCTTACTTACCGCAATCGCCACGAAGTGGCGAAAGCATCTAGCCGTGG